>NZ_MTCA01000084.1:0-12129 GCF_002150205.1 Flavobacterium sp. FPG59
ACTTCATACTTAAAACTCTCGAATTGCCTCGGGAGTTTTGTTTTTTATACTCTTTAAAAAGGCAAAAATTACGTTCATAATCCCAATTAAAATAAAGTTTTAAATGCTAGCTTTTTTTCTTTTTTGTAAAAAATCGGCACACGCAAACAACTACTTCTTCAAACATAAAATACTGTTAATTCTTAATCTGACAAGTTGTCACATTTATTTGTTTTAACGTATCTTTGTGCTTTGAAAAAATAGCATGGAAAAGATTATTGAAGAAAGCAAACAAGGCGAAAGTCTTGTTTTAGAGAATAAACCCCAGAATACAAAGAAACTTTTTATAGAAAGCTATGGCTGTGCGATGAATTTTTCGGATAGCGAAATTGTAGCTTCCATTTTATCTGGAAATGGGTACAATACCACACAAGTTTTAGAAGAGGCCGACTTAGTTCTAGTAAATACCTGTTCTATACGCGATAAAGCAGAGCAAACTATTAGAAAACGTTTAGAAAAATACAATGCCGTAAAACGCATTAACCCTAAAATGAAAGTTGGGGTTTTGGGCTGTATGGCAGAACGTTTGAAAAGTCAATTTCTTGAGGAAGAAAAAATTGTAGATCTTGTTGTAGGTCCTGATGCTTACAAAGATTTACCCAATTTATTACAAGAGGTTGAGGAAGGTAGAGATGCTATAAATGTTATTTTATCAAAAGACGAAACCTATGGCGATATTTCTCCGGTTCGATTGATGAGCAATGGGATTACGGCTTTGGTTTCTATAACTCGTGGTTGCGATAATATGTGTACTTTTTGTGTAGTGCCTTTTACCCGTGGACGTGAACGCAGTCGTGAACCTCAAAGTATCATGGCAGAAGTTCAAGATTTATGGGACAAAGGATTTAAAGAAATTACATTACTCGGTCAAAACGTAGATAGCTACCTTTGGTACGGTGGTGGACTGAAAAAGGATTTTGAAAATGCTAGCGAGATGCAAAAAGCCACAGCCGTTGATTTTGATCAATTACTTGAGATGGTTGCTATTGGTTTTCCTAAAATGAGAATTCGATTTTCAACTTCTAACCCACAAGACATGCATGAAAGTGTATTACATGTTATTGCTAAGCATTCTAATATTTGCAAACACATTCATTTACCGGTTCAGTCTGGAAGCAACCGAATCTTAAAGGAAATGAACCGTTTGCACACTCGTGAAGAATACATGACTTTGATTGATAAAATTAGGACTATAATCCCAAATTGCTCTATTTCTCAAGATATGATTGCCGGTTTCCCAACAGAGACTGAAGAAGATCATCAAGACACAATGAGCTTAATGGAGTACGTGAAGTATAATTTTGGGTATATGTATTCGTATTCTGAACGTCCAGGAACATTGGCCGGAAGAAAAATGGAAGATGATGTCCCAGAAGAAACTAAAGCCCGTAGATTAAAAGAAATTGTAGATTTACAACAAAAACACGCTTGGTTCCGTAGTGAAGAATTCATTGGTCAAACCGTAGAAGTTTTAGTCGAAAAAGTTTCTAAAAAATCAACAGAAGAATTCTCTGGAAGAAATTCGCAGAGTATAACGGTAGTTTTTCCAAAAGAGAATTACAACATTGGAGATTTTGTAAATGTCAAAATTACTTCTTGCACAAGCGGAACTTTAAAAGGGGAAGCGGTTGGATATTCTGAAATGAATTAGAAAAGTTAGTTTCAAGTTTCAGGTTTAAAGTTCTCATTATAACTTGAAACCTGAAACAAAAAAAACTTTAAACAAAAATCAAATGGAATCAGTACAATCAATAAAACAGCGCTTTGAGATTATTGGGAATGACCCAAAACTCAATCGTGCCATAGAAAAAGCCATACAAGTTGCCCCAACTGATATTACCGTGCTGGTAACCGGTGAAAGCGGCGTAGGAAAAGAAAACATACCTAGAATCATACACTCGCTTTCTCATAGAAAACACGGAAAATACATTGCCGTAAACTGTGGAGCAATTCCAGAGGGAACTATAGATAGTGAACTTTTTGGTCATGAAAAAGGAGCGTTTACGGGTGCTACAAGTACCAGAGAAGGCTACTTTGAAGTGGCTGATGGAGGCACCATTTTCCTTGATGAAGTGGGAGAATTACCACTTACCACACAAGTACGCTTGTTGCGTGTTCTAGAAAATGGTGAGTTTATTAAGGTGGGTTCCTCTCAGGTTCAGAAAACTGATGTTCGAATTGTGGCTGCAACCAATGTGAATCTATTTGATGCCATAGAAAAAGGAAAATTCAGAGAAGATTTATACTATAGATTGAGTACCGTTGATATCACCTTGCCTCCTTTAAGAGATAGAAAAGACGATATTCACTTATTATTTAGAAAATTCGTTGCTGATTTTGCACACAAATATAAAATGCCACCACTAAAATTAGAGGAAAGTGCTGTTCACTTGTTGCAAAAATTTCGTTGGAGTGGTAACATTCGTCAATTGCGAAACGTGGCTGAACAAATTTCAGTTTTAGAAACAAGCAGAGACATCACCTCCTCTACTTTACAATCTTACTTACCAGAACAAGGCAGCAACCTACCCTCTGTAATCAAGGATAAAAAAAGTGAAAACGATTTCAGTACCGAAAGAGAAATTTTATACAAAGTCCTTTTTGATATGAAAAGTGATTTGAATGACTTGAAAAAATTGACTCTGGAATTGATTCAGAATGGAAGTTCAAAAGTGCAAGAGACCAATCAAAGTTTGATCAAAAAAATATACGGTTCTAAGGAAAATGACAACGAAATAGACTTTGAAGAATCCCCTAGAACCAACCAAATTACAACCTTGAATAACGAAAGTTTGTACCAAGAACCTGAAGATAATTATTTATTTGCCGAAACAATCGAGGAAGAAGAAACCCTGAGACTCGAGCAGAAAGAAATAGAAATGATCAAAAAATCATTAGAAAAAAACAAAGGAAAACGAAAAGCCGCTGCTGATGAACTGGGAATATCCGAACGTACTTTATATAGAAAAATTAAACAATTTGACTTGTAATTTAATGTCACTAGACTTAACAGGTCAAACAAATCGAAATTAACTTTTACTCATTATATGAAATATTTAAAATTCGTACTTGCAATATTCTTTGCTTCTTGTTTGCAAGGATGCTCTGTGTATAACTTCACAGGAACCGGTAAAATAGACGCCGAAACGTTTCAGGTAGGTTTTTTTCAAAACAATGCTGAACTTATTGAGCCTGGAATTGACCTAACTTTTACACGTGAACTTCAAGATTTAATTCAAAATCAAACTAATTTAAATTTGGTAAAAAACAGTGCCGATTTGACATATGAAGGGGAAATAGTAGAATACCGTATTAGTCCCATGACCGCTACTGCTGATCAACGTGCTGCGCAAAACCGACTAACAGTAAGAGTAAATGTACGTTTTACAAACAAGAAGAAAGAAACAGATAATTTTGAAAAACCATTCTCCTTCTTTTTTGATTACCCAGCTGATCAACAACTTACTGGAACAACATTAAACAATGCTTTAAAAGAAATTTTTGAAAGAATTACACAAGAAATTTTTAATGAATCATTAGCAAAATGGTAAGTAACCAAATGTTTAAAAGTACAAAAATTCTATAGTTGAATAGGAATAACTGAAACAATTAATACCATGAATGTAACTGACTTTACCCACTTAATCAACAATCCGGATTCCATTCAGGTGCAACAAACACAAGATTTAGATCAGATAATAGATGAATTTCCGTATTTTCAAAGTGCAAGAGCGCTTCAATTAAAAGGACTTTATAACCAAGACAGTTACAAATATAATTACGCACTTAAACGTACAGCTGCCCACACCACAGATAGATCTATATTATTTGATTTCATAACATCCGAAACTTTTATTTCTATTCATACTAGCTTGTATGAGAAAAAAGCAAAGGAAATTCAAGAGATTCAAGTAATTGACAGTGAAATTATTGCTCCAGAAAAAAAAGTAGAACCAAGTGTAAATACTCTTGAAAAATCAATTTTAAATTCCATTACTAAATCTAGTATTATTGAACCTGCGGAACGATCCCATCAAATAGAGGAAAAACTGGCCATAGGAACTCCACTTGATTTTTCAAAACAAGAGCAACATTCGTTTCAAGAATGGCTTCAATTATCTCGTACCGAGCCTATAAAACGAGACGAAACAGCACCTGAACCAGAAACTTTAATGGATGAGGAAAAAAGAAAAAAACTAGAACTAATTGACAAGTTTATTGAGACCAGTCCAAAAATCACACCCGGAAAACATGGAGTAACAACACCTATTACCATTGATATCAATACAACTGATAATTCATCATTAATGACCGAAACGCTCGCACGAGTATATTTGGAACAAAAAAAATATCAAAAAGCAATTCAAGCTTATGAAATATTAATTTTGAAATATCCAGAAAAAAGTAGTTTCTTTGCGAACCGCATTTCGGATATTAAGATTTTACAACATAATAATAATTAAACAATGAGCACATTTTCAATTTTTTTAGTTTTAATAACTATAGTATGTTTTTTATTAATCGTAGTTATAATGGTTCAAAACCCTAAAGGTGGTGGATTATCTTCAAACATTGGAGGTTCTCAAATGTTAGGCGGAGTTCAAAAAACTACTGATTTTTTAGATAAAAGTACATGGACTTTAGCAACAATCCTTATATTACTGATCTTGTTTTCAAGTTTAAGTTTTACAGGAACGCTTAGCGATACTGATTCTAAGATAATTGAAAATACAAGTACTACTGCGCCAACTACTCCAGCTGCACCAGTACAAAACGCTCCAGCTACTCCAGCTCCAGCAAAATAAATAATATTACATATATATTAAATGCCAGCCTGTCAAAGCTGGCATTTTTTTTAGGAAAATATGTCAGTTCAAGCAAGATGGCACAATTTCTGAAAAAACATAATCACAACTTTTTAATTTTATATAAAAACATACGACCATGAATTTAAACATTAAACCACTTTCGGATAGAGTTCTAATTGAGCCTATGGCTGCTGAAACAAAAACTGCTTCTGGAATCTATATTCCTGATACTGCCAAGGAAAAACCTCAAAAAGGAACCGTTGTTGCAGTAGGAAACGGAACAAAAGAGCACACGATGACAGTGAAAATTGGAGATATCGTACTTTATGGCAAATATGCTGGTACAGAATTGAAACTAGAAGGTGTAGACTACTTAATTATGCGTGAAGACGACATTCTAGCGATAGTATAGTCTAGACAATCCCATAAAGGGAATAAAAAAAATTGAAACTTTCAACACTTAAAACAATTAAACAATTTTTGAAAAAATGGCAAAAGATATAAAATTTGATATAGAAGCACGTGACGGATTAAAACGTGGTGTTGATGCATTAGCAAATGCTGTAAAAGTAACATTAGGACCAAAAGGACGTAATGTAATCATTGGAAAGGCATTTGGTGGACCAAACGTAACCAAAGATGGTGTTACTGTAGCCAAAGAAATTGAATTGAAAGACCCATTAGAAAACATGGGAGCTCAAATGGTAAAAGAAGTCGCTTCTAAAACAAATGATTTAGCTGGAGACGGAACTACAACTGCAACTGTTTTAGCACAAGCAATCGTAAAAGAAGGCTTGAAAAACGTAGCTGCTGGAGCAAATCCAATGGACTTAAAGAGAGGAATTGATAAAGCTGTTGAAGCTATCGTTGCCGACTTAGCACAGCAAGCAAAAGTAGTAGGAAGTGATTCTGAGAAAATCAAACAAATTGCTTCTATCTCTGCTAACAATGATGAAGTAATTGGTGAGTTAATCGCTACTGCTTTCGCAAAAGTTGGAAAAGAAGGAGTGATTACGGTTGAAGAAGCTAAAGGTACTGATACGTATGTTGATGTAGTAGAAGGAATGCAATTTGACAGAGGATACCTTTCTCCTTATTTTGTAACTAATTCTGAAAAAATGGAAGTAGAATTGGAAAATCCATACATACTTTTATATGACAAAAAGGTTTCTTCACTGAAAGAATTACTACCAGTTCTTGAGCCAGTTGCTCAATCTGGAAAACCATTATTAATCATTGCTGAAGATGTAGATGGAGAAGCTTTATCAACACTAGTAGTAAATAAATTAAGAGGGGCTTTGAAAATTGCTGCTGTTAAAGCTCCTGGTTTTGGAGACAGAAGAAAAGCTATGCTAGAGGATATTGCTATTCTTACTGGCGGTACTGTTATTTCTGAAGAAAGAGGATACACTCTTGAAAACACTACAATTGAAATGTTAGGTACTTCTAAAAAAGTAACTATTGATAAAGACAATACAACGATTGTAAGTGGTGCCGGAGATGCAGACATGATTAAAAACCGTGTAAACCAAATTAAAGGTCAGATGGAAGCAACAACATCTGATTACGATAAAGAAAAATTACAAGAGCGTTTGGCTAAATTAGCGGGTGGTGTTGCTGTACTTTATGTAGGAGCTGCATCTGAAGTAGAAATGAAAGAGAAGAAAGATAGAGTTGACGATGCTTTACACGCTACTCGAGCTGCAGTAGAAGAAGGTATTGTTGCTGGTGGTGGTGTTGCATTATTAAGAGCTAAAAATGTTCTAAGCAACATTATTGCAGACAATGCTGATGAAGCAACAGGAATACAAATTGTATCCCGCGCTGTAGAAGCTCCGTTGAGAACTATTGTAGAAAATGCTGGTCTTGAAGGTTCAGTAGTAGTAGCAAAAGTTGCTGAGGGTTCAGGAGATTTTGGCTACAATGCTAAAACTGACGAATATGTAGATATGCTTGTTGCTGGGATTATTGATCCTAAAAAAGTAACTCGTGTAGCTTTAGAAAATGCTGCATCAGTAGCTGGTATGATCTTAACTACAGAATGTGCTCTAATTGACATTAAAGAAGAAAACGCTGGTGGCGGAATGCCAATGGGTGGTGGAATGCCAGGGATGATGTAATAAATCGTCCTTTAGATTTACAAATAAAAATAAAAACAGAATATCTAGATTTTCAAGAAAATGAGCTCGATTGTATTTCGAGCTCATTTTTTTTGCCTCTACAATTAAATTTGGCGTAGTTATTGGTGTTAATTTTTCTTACTAAATTAACAACTAAAACCAACCCATTTATTATGAATTTCAAAAAAAACTATTATGCATTAATAACTTTCTTTATATGCATAGCTTCTTTTAGTCAAGACAATAATAAACCCCAAATTATTGACAAGTTAAATGCATATTTTTCACTTGAACGAGAAAATATTCATCTTCATTTGAATAAAAAAACATATCTCTCAAACGAATCAATCTGGTTTAAAGGATACACCTATAATAGAAAAGAACTTTTACCATTTTACAATACCATGAATGTTTTTGTTGTACTGCACGATCAATCTGGAGCAGTAATTAGCAAACAACTCAGTTATGCTAATACTGGCACTTTTGAAGGAGCTTTTAAAGATTTAAAAAAATTGCCTTCAGGAAATTATTACGTTCAAGTTTACACCAATTGGATGAATAATTTTCTGGAAGATGAATCCAGTATTTATCCCATAAAAATCATAAATACTCAAAAACCTAGTTTCTTAGACAGTACAATTCCCAACCCCGAAACAGCTAAAATAGAAGTGTTTCCAGAGGGTGGTGTTTTATTATACGGAATCAACAATACCGTAGGAATTAAAATGGCAGACGCACATAATAATGCAATTGGTAATCAAACTGTCTACTTAAAAAACGCTTCAAATGAAATAATTTCAGAAATTGCTACAAACAATGAAGGTTTAGGAAAGTTTGTTTTAAATCCGAAAAATGAAAATTACACGCTATCAGTTGACCTGAATAATAAAACCATCACAAAAAGCTTACCTCCCATTGCCCTAAAAGGAGTAACACTAGAGGTAAACAGTTTTTCATTGGTTGACAAAGCATCGGTAAAAATAAAAACCAATCCTGAAACTATTAATGAAATAAATAAGAATAAATTATTTCTAGTGGTCCATCAAGATGATAGAGCTTTGTTATTTGATGTGAATATAGACGCAAATACGCTGGAACAAAATATTATTTTTAATACAGATGCTATATCGGATGGTATTAATGTTGTTCGAATAATCGATCAGGATTTAAATCAACTTGCTGAAAGAACTTTTATAAAACTACCAAAAAATAAAGAAAATTTAGCACTTACAAAAAAAACAAACCTAAATGGAGGACTTGAATTAGAGGGGTTATCGAATCAAAAAGATGCAAATGTTAGCATATCAATTGTTCCTGATAACGGAAAAAATACAGATTGGAATAGCTCTATAACAACTGATTTCTTGTGTAATTTTTACTTGAATTCTCCCGTAAAAAATATTGACAGCTATCTAGTTAATACTAAAAGTGCCAAGAAATATGAATTGGATCTTTTAATGCTTAGTATACCAAAATCAAAATATTCATGGAATGAAATCATTTCTAATGTTCCAAAAAATTTATATGAATTTGACATGGGTCTTACTATAAAGGGAAAAGTTATTTCGCCAATTCTCAAAGACGTAAAGGATTACAACGTTAGTTTTAGATCGTACCATCATCAAATTAATGTTCAATCTCCCATTTCTGACGATGGTGATTTTGAATTCAAAAACTTAATTTTAAGTGACTCCACTTTAGTTGATTACAATTTGCAAAGAAATACAGATAGTAATCCAATCAAACTTGCGCACACTGCTAAAGTAATTAATGGGCAAAGGGATTATAATCATGCTTTTAAAGGGATTTCCATAACAAGTAATGATCAGATTGCAAACACTCTTATAGAAGATATTCCTGTATTTAAAGAAGAATCAATACTGCTAAATAGCGTGAATGTGAAGGCAAGAGAATCTAAAGATATTTTAGTTCATGAAAAAAAACTAAGTAATGTAAATTTAAGAGGATATAAAATTACAGGTCAAGAATCTATTGATTTACTCACCTTTTTAGACACTAAAGGATTTAGAGTATATAACTCAGGTAGTAATGTTTCCATTATAAGTCCTAGTGGAGGAGATAGAATTGCTAAATCTCCTGAGATTTTTATGGATGACATGCAAATTAGAGACTTTTCGTTTTTACAAAACATTCAAATGAATGAACTTGAAGAAATTTATTTGAATCCAAGTGCACTTGTTTCCTCTGGGCGCAATCTTCAAGGTACTATAAGAATTTATAAAAAATTCAAGACAAAACCTTGGATAAACAATAATAGTATTAAAAGTGTACCCATTGTCAATGGATATAGCGATACTCCAAAATTTGAAAATGTTGAATACAGCAGTACTAATGATAATGGTTTTATAAATTACGGAGTAATCAACTGGATTCCTACATTACTTACTGACCAATTAAATACAACAAAGGCAGAAATTCCTAACTTAAATCAAAAGAAAATAAAAGTTACTCTTGAAGGATTTACCTTTGATGGGAAACTAATAAGCGAAACTCATTTTATAGATTTATAAATTTAAACATAAAAAAAGGATGTAGTTTATAGAAAACTACATCCTTTTTCATGTTAATCAATTGCTGTTCAAATCCCAATTAAATCACTCTTGAACTTTTGATTTTTTACTAAACTTATAAATCACTGGTAGAACTGTAATACCCACTAAAGCTAATACAATCAACTCTATATGCTCTTTTAGATCAATTTGATAATTCTCTAACAAAAAACCATACAAATAATGTCCTGCGAAAATTAATGTGAATGACCATATAAAAGAACTTAGGATGTTATAAAACATAAACTTGTTCTTATCCATAGATACGATTCCTGCAACTATAGGCGCAAATGTTCTAAAAATTGGTAAAAAACGAGCAAAAATAATTGCCTTGCCACCATATTTTTCGAAGAAATCTTTGGACTGAACCAAATATTTGCGTTTAAACCAAAAGCTATCTTCTTTATTGTATAAGTAATAGCCGCTTTTAGAACCAAACCAGTAGCCTACGATGTTTCCTAAAATTCCAGCTAAAGCTACCAAAGTAGATAACAAAACTACATTCAAAAAATCATTGTCAATTATAAATATATTTTCAATTAACTCTCGACTGTAGATCCCTGCCAAAAACAACAAACTATCACCTGGCAGAAAGAAACCTGCAAAAAGTCCGGTTTCAGCAAAAACAATAAATAAAACTATATAAATTCCCAACTTGATTCCGTTTATGTCAAAATGGATGTAAAAAAGCGGGTCAATTAAATTTTTCCAATCAAATTCGTTCATTCTAAAAATATTTTAAACCTAAATTTATAGTGCGTGAAAGTAAGCATAATAAGTTTCTGGAGCAATATAATACTTTATTTTAAAGTTTTATTAACGGTTACTATGCAACAAAACTACCGCAATCCTCTCTTTTGATAGTAAAAACCAGCAACAAACAGCAATAAAAAAATCGGCTGTATGATAAATCTTCTAATGTAAAACAGATGCCATTTTTGATTCTCGTACGAAATATTGGCAACAGTAAAAAAACCAATGATCAAAAGCGCAAAAAACAACAAATACAAAACCAGAGATAATTTTACCAATTCAATTTCATTAAATACAAAATAAATAATACCTAATGACAACACCGTATTTATGGCATATCGAAAAAACAACACAATAAAATAAGCATAATTTGAAACATCAGGCAGACTCAAACTAGAAAAATCCTTTTTAAAAAACTCCAATAAAGGATCATTAAACAATTGATTTTCGAATGCTCTAACAAGAATTATTAGAAAAACCAATGTTACAATGGCTAAGATTCTAAATACTTTATTTTGTTTTTTTTGACGCATACTTTGAATGTTTTTGAACCCAATAAATCCATAAAATAAAAACAACACCATAAATGTACAGCGGAAAAATTACCCCATGCAATAAAGGTTCTTGTTCAGGATAATGAAAAATCAACGAACTTAACAATGCTATTCGTATCACATTGAGTATGTAAATAAATAAACTACCCAAGACAATATATAAAAACGTAGGTTTGAATCTTCCTGAAAAAGCAATTATAAACGAGGCAAATAAAATAACGACACTCATAGCATTGCATCCCTCCACAATTTTAGCTACGTATTTTCCACAATAAATCAATTTGATATAATCTTGAGATGCATCTTTAATCACATAAGATCCCTCTGTGAAAACTTGAAGTATTTGGGCCGTATTTATACTCACAACTCTAGTAAATCCATCAACTTCATTATTTTCATAAGTTCCTAGATAATATTGATAACACAATGTAAAAATCAAATAACTTATAAAAAACAAACCTAAGAATTGTAAAAAGGGTTTGTAGCGATCTAAATATTTTTTCAAAATAATTTTTTTAACAAATTTATGTAAAATAAAGAAATCTCTTTAAATACTTTTGTACTAACTAAAATTTAAGAAAAATGACATTTCAAGATTTAAAACCAAAAGTATCCGAAATCATAGCACGTCCTGAACAAACAAGGGATGAAAAATTATTAGAAATTTGCCAATTATTAAGCAGCTCTATTTCCTACTATAATTGGGTAGGATTTTATTTTGCCAACCATGAAGCCAAAACTTTACATTTAGGTCCTTATGTAGGCGCAGAAACAGACCATACAGTTATCCCGTTTGGAAAAGGAATTTGCGGACAAGTTGCCGAGTCGAATGCAAATTTTGTGGTGCCCGATGTAAGCGCTCAAGACAATTATATTGCTTGTAGTTTTACTGTAAAATCTGAAATCGTTGTACCTCTTTTTGTAAATGGACAAAACATAGGTCAAATTGATATTGATAGCCATGTTATAGATCCCTTTACTGAAGAAGATGAGCGTTTCTTGGAATTTGTAAATCAACAAATAGCTGAGCTTTTTTAATCAACCTCTTTTTATGAGTTCAAAAAAACTATTTATCTATTTATTCCTTCTTGTTTTATCGAATACTATTTATTCACAAGATATTAAGAAAAAATTATTTTATACAGATGCTTTCTTTGTCACCTCAAATGAAAATAACTTTGAGTATATCAAAGAAATTGAAGACTATGAAACCAATAAAAAAAACTACACTGTAAAAATTTATTATAAGTCAGGCAAAATTTATTTAACAGGAAACACTTTAGAC
>NZ_MTCA01000065.1:0-15587 GCF_002150205.1 Flavobacterium sp. FPG59
ATTCTAGATTGGCAATTAACTTAATGTCTTGACCTAGAGCTAGTCCGCCTGCTTGTTGGAAAGAATTTGGTGTTAACCCAAAGTCTTTACGATTGATATTAGCCGTGATTTCAAAAGCAGCTTTTTTGTTGCCATTGTACGCGTTAATTCCAATAAACTCTGCATCAAGTTCTACCGATTTGGTGATATTTTTAATGGTAAGATTTCCTTTTAAGAAATTGATATTTGGAGTAACTTTTTCAAATGAAGTAGATTTAAAGCTAATCAATGGATATTCCTTCACATTAAAGAAATCATTCATCTTTAAGTGATTGTCTATTTGTTCTAATGTAGCGTCTCTGTTATTTACATCTAGTGAAAAAGCGATTGATGCATCGGCTATTTCATTATTATCTATGTCAATATGACCGTCAAATTCATTGATGCTGCCCGCTAAATACGCAATGATAGAGTGTCTCATTTTAATAAGAACATCAGATTGATTCGAGTCAATGGTCCAAGTGGTTTTCATAAGGATTTGAATAGGTTAAAATTAGAAAAGAAAGCAACAATGTTTTCATTTGGGAAAGTAGAAAACAGTTACCGTCAATTTCGAGTGCAAATGTAAGACGGAAACTTTAAATACCAAATAAGTTTCCTGAGTATTTAGATTTATTTAACGTTTGAGTAACTTTAACATTTTAGCTAGTTTGAAGTTTTTTGAGTTTCTTTGCGGATATAAAGTTCAAAAGTTGGGATTTTTTGTATTCCTTTTTTAATTTTAAACGCTAAACAAAACAACAATGCACAATATCGTTCAATATCAAGAGTTCCTTTCTGCTTATTTGCAATCTCAATATGAAACCAAAGAACCAAGGAATTTATATGAGCCTATTCATTATATTTTAGATTTAGGTGGTAAAAGAATGCGTCCTGTACTTACTTTAATGAGTGCTGAGGTTTTTGATGCCGATTATAAAAAAGCACTTCCAGCCGCATTAGCGGTTGAGGTTTTTCATAATTTCTCTCTGGTGCATGATGATATTATGGATGATGCTCCTTTGCGTAGAGGTCATGAAACGGTTCATGAAAAATGGAATATCAATACTGGAATTTTATCTGGGGATGCGATGTTGATCTTGGCTTATCAGTATTTTGAGCAATACGAGCCGTTGATTTTTAGAGATTTAGCCAAGCTTTTTAGCAAAACAGCTCTTGAAGTTTGTGAAGGGCAACAATGGGATGTTGATTTTGAAGATCGTACAGATGTTACTATTCCTGAATATTTAAAAATGATTCAGTATAAAACAGCTGTTTTAGTGGCAGCAGCCATGAAAATGGGAGCAATTATTGCCGAAACTTCAGTAGAGAATGCAAATTTAATTTATGATTTTGGACTTAACTTAGGATTGGCTTTCCAATTGCAAGATGATTTCTTAGACGCTTTTGGAAACCCAGAAACTTTTGGAAAACAAGTAGGCGGAGATATCATTGAAAACAAAAAAACCTATTTATACCTTAAAGCAGTTGCTTTTTCAAATGAAAAAGAAGCGGAGGAACTGAAAAGTCTTTTTTCAATTCAGCCAGAAGACAGCACAGATAAGATAGAACGTGTAAAGGCACTTTTTAATAGTTCAGGTGCGTCCAAAGCTACTCAGGATGCCATTCAAGATTTTACGTTTAAGGCGTTCCAAACGCTGGACAAAATGAACATTAGTGCAGAGAAAAAGCAAATGTTGAGAGCCTTTGGTGAAAACCTAATGGGAAGGAAAGTATAATTCGAATTCAAAAACAATTTTAAATTTCAATAACATTGTTGATGTTGAAAATTGATACTTAGTATTTAAAAAGAAGTAAATTATACCTAATAACTATGTTGAAAATTGACCTTAATATAGCCATTGAAATTTTAAACATATGTTTGTAGCCCCTAAAAACACCGATTTACTACTTTCTGAAGCAGAAGGCGATAACTTGTATTTAAAATTAGTAGAACAATTAAACAAGGATTTTAATTTAGCTAATGAAGCTGTAGATTTTCCGTTGAGTACCTCTCCAACTGAGTTGAAGTTGCAATTACATGAAAAAATCTACCGACTCATTCAATACAAATTTGCTGAATACCTTAATTTACTTTACATCATTGATGTCTCCGAAGAAGAAATCAAAAAACTCGATGGATCTGATTTGGTAATTCTAGCGGAACAAGTTGCTTTCTTAATTCTAAAAAGAGAATGGCAAAAAGTATGGTTTAAAAACAAATACAAATAAAGCTTTCAAAGCAACTGTTTAAGTAAATTCAAACTAAAAATAAAACCTCACAAAAGGCATAAAACGGCTTCCGTAAATATTGTTTTCATCTTGAAGAACATTGTAGCGCACACCCATAGTTGCAAATCCAGAGCGATAACCTGCTCCTAAGAATAGACCAGTGCTCCAGAAACTTTGAGAATTGCTATTAGATCCGTCTAAGTTTACGTTTACTCTAAGTTGTTCTAATTCTGCAGAAAGCTGGATTTCTGGTAAAGGATTTAATAACCCGATAACGCTTCCTCCGTATAGGTGTGAGGCAAAACTGTTTTGTTGTTTTAGGTATTTATATTGCAAACCAAGTCCTATGGATCCATATTCATTTACATTATAAATGGCGCTGGGTGCCAAAGAAATATCTGTAAATCCCGATCCGAAACCAAGACCTATTCCGCCGCCAAATTGTACTTTATCCCAAAATTGTTGCTCTTTAGGAGTAGATGTATTGTCTTGCTGTGCCTTCACCTCATTTAAAAAAAACAAGGCAAATAATACAAAAAGGTTTCTAAAACGATTGAAAAAACATTTCATGGCTATAAGTTTTTAGTTTTTTAACAATATTCAATGTAAAAGTATCTTAAAATAAATTATAAATTTATTGTATTATCGTACTTTTGCCAAACTATTTTAACAAAAAAGTATATTCACTACATATTATGGATAGGTTTTCATTTTTAAACGCAGCACATACCGAATTTTTTGCCCAGTTATACGATCAATATTTAGAGAATCCAGATAGCGTGGAGCCAAGTTGGAGAAGTTTTTTTCAAGGTTTTGACTTTGGAATGACAACTTACAATGAAGAAAATCCAGTAGCACAGTTGGCAAATTTTGCCTCGACAAATACTGATGTAAGTTTAGTTTCGGATAAACTACAAAAAGAATTTAATGTTCTTAAACTGATAGATGGATACCGCACCAGAGGTCATTTGTTTACAAAAACAAACCCAGTAAGAGAAAGACGTACTGCATCGCCTACACTTGATATTACTAATTTTGGCTTGTCAGCTGCAGATTTAAATACTATTTTTGATGCTGCAAAAGCAATCAATATCCAGCCATGTACGCTTCAAGAAATTGTAACACACTTAGATACTATTTACTGTCAGCACATAGGTATTGAGTATATGTACATTCGTAAACCTGAAGTGGTAGAGTGGATCCAGAAAAAACTAGGGGTTAATGATAATCAACCTAAGTTTTCTGCAGAGGAGAAAAAAGTTATTTTAAATAAATTAAATCAAGCTGTTTCTTTTGAAAACTTTTTACACACAAAATATGTGGGGCAAAAACGTTTTTCACTTGAGGGTGGAGAATCAGTTATACCTGCACTTGATGCACTTATCGAGAGAGCAGCAGAGAAAGGTGTTGAGCAGTTTGTAATGGGAATGGCTCACCGAGGTAGATTGAATGTTTTGGCCAATATTTTTGGAAAATCTACTCAAGATATCTTTAGCGAATTTGACGGTAAAGATTACGACCAAGAGTATTTTGATGGAGATGTTAAATACCATTTAGGTTTAACCGCTGATAAAGTTACCAGATCAGGAAAAAAAATAAACATAAATTTAGCTCCTAACCCTTCTCACTTAGAGACTGTAGGAGCAGTTATTGAAGGAATTACGCGTGCCAAACAAGATAAATATTTCCCAGAAGATTTCTCTAAAGTACTGCCTATTGCTGTTCACGGTGATGCGGCCATTGCAGGACAAGGAATTTTGTATGAAATTGTTCAAATGGCACAACTTGATGGATACAAAACAGGCGGAACCATTCATATTGTTATCAACAATCAAGTAGGTTTCACCACAAATTATCTTGATGCCCGTTCATCTACGTATTGTACCGATGTAGCAAAGGTTACACTTTCTCCAGTATTGCATGTAAATGCTGATGATGCAGAGTCTGTTGTGCATGCTATGCAGTTTGCATTAGATTTCCGTATGCAGTTTGGGTGTGATGTATTTATTGATTTATTAGGATATAGAAAATACGGACATAATGAAGGTGACGAACCTCGTTTTACACAGCCCGTTTTATATAAAATTATTGCAAAGCACAAAAATCCTAGAGATTTATATGCTGAAAAATTACTGTCAGAAGGAGTTATTACTGCTGATTTAGTAAAAACATTAGAAAAAGAATATAAAGACGATCTAGATCACAACCTAGAAGCTTCCCGTAAAAAAGATTTAACAATCATTACCCCTTTCATGCAAAACGAATGGGATGGATACGAGCAAGTTTCTAATGATGTGATGCTCGAAAAAGTGAACACTAAAGTTGACAAAGCCACTTTAGATTCTATAATCAATACGGTTTCTAGCTTACCAACAGATAAAAAATTCATCAACAAAATCACAAAAATTGTTACTGATAGAAAAACAGTTTATGATAACAATACCATTGACTGGGGAACTGCAGAGACTCTTGCTTATGGATCTTTGTTGACTGAAGGTTATGATATTCGAATTTCAGGGCAAGACGTTGAACGTGGTACTTTTTCGCACCGTCATGCTGTTGTTAAAGTTGAGGATTCTGAGGAAGAAGTAGTATTATTGGATCACATCCAAAACAAAAAAGGAAACTTCCGTATCTTTAATTCTTTCCTTTCAGAATACGGTGTTCTTGGTTTTGATTACGGGTATGCACTAGCAAATCCAAATGCACTTACCATTTGGGAAGCACAATTTGGGGATTTCTCCAATGGAGCTCAAATCATGATTGACCAATACATTTCATGTGGTGAAGACAAATGGAACAACCAGAACGGTATTGTTTTATTGTTGCCTCATGGGTATGAAGGGCAAGGAGCAGAGCACTCATCAGCAAGAATGGAACGTTATTTACAGCTTTGCGCACGTCACAACATGTACGTTGCTGATTGTACTACGCCAGCTAACTTTTTTCACTTGTTGAGAAGACAAATGAAAACCAATTTCCGTAAGCCGCTAGTTGTGTTTTCACCAAAAAGTTTATTGCGTGATCCAAGATGTGTTTCAACAGTTGATGAATTAGCCAATGGAGAATTTCAAGAAACGATAGATGACGCTACAGTAAACAAAGCAGAAGTTAAAACCCTAGTATTCTGTACGGGTAAATTTTACTATGATATTGTAGCCGAAAGAACCAACAACGGTCGTAATGATGTTGGAGTAGTTCGTGTGGAGCAATTGTTTCCACTACCAGTTGACCAACTTAAAGCAATCATTGCGCAGTATCCTAATGCAGATGATTATGTTTGGGCACAAGAAGAACCTAAGAACATGGGAGCTTATAGTTATATGTTGATGAACTTTGATTTGGTAAAATGGAGATTAGCATCTCTAAAAGCTTATGCGGCACCAGCAGCAGGAAGTTACACCAGAGCAAAAAGACGTCACGCTGATGCAATAAGAATGGTATTTGACAAAAATTTATTTAGATAAAAAATAGTTTAAAGTTTAAGGTTTAAAGCTACTCTTGGGTGACTTTGAACTTTAAACAATTCACACCTTAAACAATAACAAAGATGATTTTAGAAATGAAAGTCCCTTCGCCAGGGGAATCTATAAAAGAAGTTGAAATTGCAACTTGGTTAGTAAAAGATGGAGATTATGTAGAAAAAGACCAAGCAATTGCAGAGGTTGATTCAGATAAAGCTACACTTGAATTACCAGCTGAAGCAAGCGGAATCATTACATTAAAAGCTGAAGAAGGTGATGCTGTAGCAGTAGGAGCAGTAGTTTGCTTGATTGACACTAGTGCAGCTAAACCATCAGGTGATGCACCAGCGGCAGCAGTTGATCCCGAGACTTCGGGACCAAAAGCAGTTGTAGAAACTGTAGCTCCAAAAGCGGCACCCGTGGCACAAACACCATCATCAGCAGCTGAAGGACATGCATCTCCAGCAGCAAGAAAAATATTAGACGAAAAAAACATAGCGCCAACCACTATTTCAGGTACGGGTAAAGGCGGAAGAATTACAAAAGAAGATGCTGTAAATGCAGTGCCATCAATGGGAACTCCTACTGGAGGATCTCGTGGTACAGAGCGTACGAAGTTATCAATGTTACGTCGTAAGGTAGCAGAAAGATTAGTTGCTGCTAAAAACGAAACAGCCATGTTAACTACTTTTAATGAAGTAAACATGACGCCAATCAACTTGATTCGTAATGAATATAAGGATGCTTTCAAAGCAAAACATGGTGGAGTAGGATTAGGTTACATGTCATTTTTTACAAAAGCAGTAACTAGAGCTTTACAATTGTATCCAGATGTAAACTCTATGATGGATGGGGATTACAAAGTAGCTTACGATTTCTGTGATATTTCTATTGCTGTATCTGGACCAAAAGGTCTTATGGTTCCTGTGGTTCGTAATGCTGAAAACTTAACTTTCCGTGGTGTTGAGGCTGAGATTAAACGTTTGGCTTTAAGAGCACGTGACGGTCAAATTACAGTAGATGATATGACTGGTGGAACGTTCACAATTACTAACGGTGGTGTGTTTGGTTCTATGTTGTCAACTCCAATTATCAACCCACCACAATCAGGAATTTTAGGAATGCACAACATAATTGAGCGTCCTATTGCTGTAAACGGTAAAGTGGAAATTCACCCAATGATGTATGTGGCACTTTCTTATGACCACAGAATTATTGATGGTCGTGAGTCTGTAGGTTTCTTAGTAGCAGTAAAAGAAGCTTTAGAAAACCCAATGGAATTATTGATGGACAACAATCCTAAAAAAGCATTGGAATTGTAATCAGAAAGAATATAATTTTTCAAAATAAAAAAACCCGACTGTACTCAACAAGTCGGGTTTTTTGATGGTTTGTATTTACTTAGTTTTTTATAATTTTTACTGTTTTTTTAACTCCATCTGATGTTACTTTTAAAAAATAAATACCTGCAGAGAAATTAGATAAATCAATTTCAGCACTCAGACTATTAGGTTTCTGGGTTAAAATAGTTTTTCCTTTTACAGAGATAAATATTAGCTCGTCAATAATGGAATCATTTGAAATTGAAATAACGTTTTTCACGGGATTTGGATAATAAGAAAAGTTTTTGAATGTCAATTCATCTATGCCCAACGTGCTAGATTTTACAGTTACCGCTAGTCTTTGCACACTTTCAATTCCGTTTATCGTTTGTGATGCATAATAAGTGGTTCCATCCATAATAACAGTGGTTAATGGCAAAGGAACTTGGCTTGTTTTATTTGTTTTTCCAGCCAATGGATTCTGATTCAAATACCATTTAATATTTTGACCTTCAACGACAAGATCGGCCAATGTTTGACCGGCCTTGAATTCTATGGTCAATTTGGGTTGTCCATTTATCAGCGGAGATGGCGTATTTACAACAATTGGATTTTGGGTTATACATCCATTATTATCTCTTGTAGTAACTACGTAATTTCCTGGAATTAGATTATTAAAGGTGTTATTAACTTGGAAAACCTGGCCATTATCTACGGAATATGAATAAGGAGATACCCCGCCTGATGCAGTTACTATTACAGATTGATTGCTGCTCACAGTTGTGGCTGTTAAAGCAAGAGGTTCGGTTATGGTTGCTGTTGCAGTAGCCAGGCAATTGCTAGAATCTGTTACGGTGATAATATGTGTTCCAGCTTTTAAGCCTGTAAATACAGTACTTGCTTGGCTAGGTCCGTTATTTAATGAATACTTGTAAGGTAAAGTACCTCCTGCTGTAATGACGGTAATAGAGCCATCCGCATTACCACTACAATTTACGGATGTACTAGCAGCGGTAATTACAAGAGGTGGTAGTTGATTAATAGTTATAACCATATTAAAAACATTCAAGCAGCCAAGGGTATCTTTTACGTCGAAAGAGTAGCTACCAGGAAGTAAGTTATCAAAAACATTATTTGGTGTAAATGAACTTCCGTTTTTAGAATAGGTGTATGGAGCAGTGCCTCCTATCGCAGTAACGGTTACAGAGCCATTGTTTATGCAATCTATTTGTTTAATGATCGCAGTAGGAATAATAGTGGAGTTTACTATCAAATTAAAATAATTTGTAGTAATGTTTCCAAGGTTATTAATTCTTGCATAAATAGTTTGCGATGTCACGCCATTAGCTGGAGTAGCAGTAATGGTAAAATTAGTAGGGTTAGAGATTGTATTGGCACCACTTAAGGCATCTGCGGCTGTAAGATGATACGTTACTGTAGTTTGAGTAGGGTTTAAATTCCCAACCAGTAAAGAGTAGTTTTGTGTTAAATTAAAAATTTTAGTGCCTGCGCAATTGGTCAAATTAGCAACTTGAGCGTAAAAACTCAATGACGTGAATAAAAAAAAGGAAAGTAAAATTTTCTTCATAGTTGAGTAGGTATTAGGCGTATAAAAAAAACAGTTATCGAATTTTTTTAAACATATTATTTCAACAAATATAAGCAATTGTTAAAGTAGTCAATGATTCCTTTTCCTTTCATCAAGATATCAGCACCTATTATTCCGTGAACGGGTTTGGCTTTGTGGGCCAATAAAGCCGTGTTTACGTGTGATAAATCAAAAATTACGAGATTGAAATGGTTGTCTTTCCAAGTGCCTAATTGAAGTTTGTTTTTTAATGCCAGTTGGGTTTCCATGCCTGTGGCACCAGCACCAGAGGCTTTAGTCTCTGAGTTTTTAGGTTGTAATTGAAATACTTCTATACTTTCAAAACCTATGCAGCTGTTTGAGGCGCCAGTATCTAAAATAAAATTCCCTTTTATCCCGTTGATTTTTGCTTTTATCAACAAGTGCTGTGTTTTCATAATCTTGAATGGGATTTTTTTGTAGCTTACTTTCTTGAGAATTTTATCTAAATTTTTCATAGTTTCTGTTGGGATTTTGAATCTTTATTTTGCGATAATAAAGTCATTAAAATTAACAACTTGATAGTTTATAGGTATGGGAAACTACGTCTAATAATCGTAATTTTGCATCTCAAACCTGAAAAAATACACTTGGAAACAAATATAGTCATCACTGACACACATACACACCTTTATGCCGAAGATTTTGATCAAGATAGAGACCAAATGATTCAACGAGCCATTGATGCTGGTGTTTCGCGTTTTTTTATTCCTGCAATAGATTCTACCTGTACACAACCTATGTATGATTTAGAACAGAATTACCCAGGTCATATTTTCTTAATGATGGGATTGCATCCTACTTATGTTAAAGAAAATTATGAGCAAGAATTACAACATGTTGCAGACGAGCTATCAAAACGAAAGTTTTATGCTATTGGTGAAATAGGGATTGATTTGTACTGGGATAAAACTCATTTGCCACAGCAACAAATTGCTTTTAGAAAACAAATACAACTTGCAAAAGAGTACAAACTCCCTATTGTGATTCATTGTCGCGAAGCTTTTGACGAAATATTCGAAATTTTAGAACAAGAGAAATCTCCCGAATTATTTGGTATTTTTCATTGTTTTTCAGGAACCTATGAGCAAGCATTACAGGCTATCTCGTATAACATGAAACTAGGAATTGGTGGTGTAGCTACTTTCAAGAACGGAAAAATAGATCAGTTCTTAAATCAAATTGACCTTGAGCATATTGTTCTAGAAACCGATTCCCCTTATTTAGCACCTGTGCCGTATAGAGGAAAAAGAAATGAGAGCAGTTATATTGTAAGCGTTGTAGAAAAGTTATCTCAACTTTATGGTCTTTCAGCACATGAAATTGCTACGATAACTACCGCAAATTCAAAAGCTATTTTTGGGATTTAAACTAGATTTTACTTTATTTTAATATTTTTTTTGTTCATTTGCCCACACAAAAATTGAGAACCAAAATGCAGAAATTTGACGCTATTAGGCCCTTTTATGATTCGGAAATAAATGAAGCACTTCATGATGTGGTAAATCATCCTATGATGAAGGCATTGATGAATTTTACATTTCCAGAAGTGGCAGATGAGGTATGGAAAGAGCAACTGAAAAAAACGCATTCTATTCGTGATTTTCAATGTAATTTTATATATCAATCTGTACAAAGAGTGCTAGAGAAAAGCTCTGACGGTATTACAACTTCGGGATTTGAAAACTTAGAGGCTAATACGTCTTACATGTTCATTTCAAATCATAGGGATATTTTATTAGACACAACTTTGCTAAATACAGCTTTGTTTGAACATGGTTTAGTAATGACAGCATCGGCAATAGGTGATAATTTAGTTAAAAAATCATTTTTAAAAACATTAGCAAAACTCAACAGGAATTTCTTAGTTCAAAGAGGATTAACACCAAGAGAAATGTTGCAAAGCTCTAAATTATTATCTGAGTTTATGGGTAATTTGCTTTTGCATGAAAATCGTTCGGTATGGATTGCACAACGCGAAGGAAGAACAAAAGATGGCAATGACGCGACCAATCCGGGTGTTTTAAAAATGATTGGAATGGCATCTGATGAGAAAAATGTGATGGACTATTTTAAGAAAATAAAAATAGTTCCTGTTTCTATTTCTTATGAATATGATCCTACTGATGCCTTAAAAATGCCTCAATTAATGGCCGAAGCTAATAATGAAGTGTATGTAAAGGAGAAAAATGAAGATTTCATGACTATTCTTAGCGGAGCTTTAGGTCAAAAGAAACGAATTCATATTCATGTAGGCACTGTTTTGGATGCCGAGATCGATCGTATAAAAGCGAATAATGACAATTCAAACAAGCAAGTTGTAGCACTGGCTCAAGAAATTGACGATACGATATTGAGTAATTACAAATTGTGGCCCACTAATTTTATTGCGTATGATATTGTTAACAAAACAGATAGATACGCTCACTTGTACACTGAAAATGAAAAATCATTGTTTGAACGCCGATTAGAAATGCGTATAGATCATGATAATCCTGTGGCACTTGATGGTTTTTTAGCCATGTATGCTAATCCTGTTGTCAATAAATTAAAATACCATGACATTGTATAAAGCTAAAATACTTTTAATTTATACCGGCGGAACCATTGGTATGCGCAAGGATTTTGATACAGGAGCGCTCAAAGCCTTCAATTTTAGTAAATTATTGCAAAATATCCCAGAGCTAAAACAATTAGATTGTGATATTGAAACAGTTTCATTTGAGGTACCCATTGACTCCTCAAACATGAATCCTGCTGAATGGTCAAAAATAGCATCCTTAATTGAACAAAATTACACTAGCTATGATGGTTTTGTAGTACTTCATGGATCAGATACCATGTCATACTCTGCATCGGCATTGAGTTTTATGCTCGAAAATTTAGATAAACCAGTTATTTTTACGGGTTCTCAACTACCAATAGGTGATTTGCGCACTGATGCCAAAGAAAATTTAATTACTGCCATACAAATAGCGTCGTTACGAGATCAAAACGGACCGTTAATACAAGAGGTTTGCCTTTATTTTGAATACAAGTTGTACAGAGGAAACCGTACTACAAAGATAAATGCCGAACATTTTAAAGCTTTTACCTCTCCTAATTATCCTGAGCTGGTAGAGTCTGGTGTGCATTTGAAAATAAATCCTGAAATGTTTTTGCCTAAAAGTGCCAATAAAACCTTTCAAGTTCATAAGAAATTAGATAATAATGTTGCCATCATAAAAATGTTTCCGGGTATTAGTGAAGCTGTGTTAGCGGCTATTTTTGATATCCCAAACTTAAAAGGAATTGTTTTAGAAACTTATGGATCAGGAAACGCACCTACCGAAGACTGGTTTCTTGATTTATTACAAAAAGCAATCAAAGCAGGATTGCATATTGTGAATGTAACACAGTGTTCTGGCGGAAGTGTAAGTATGGGACATTATGAAACCAGCACAGGAATGAAAGAAATAGGAGTGATTTCAGGCAAAGACATCACCACCGAGGCTGCAATTACAAAACTCATGTATGTATTAGGTCAAAATATTGCTAACAAGGATTTTAAAGATTTTTTTGAAACACCATTGCGTGGTGAAATGATTTAAAGTTAGATTTTGCTTTTCAAAGTCAGTTTTTTTTAAGTTATTTGCAAACCTAATTAGAGAGGTGTCCGAGTGGTTGAAGGAGCTAGCCTGGAAAGCTAGTATATGGGTAACTGTATCGAGGGTTCGAATCCCTTCCTCTCTGCGAAAACAAGTGATATTTTTCACTTAAAACGCCTTAAAGTACTAAAAACCTGCAAGTTATGGACTTGCAGGTTTTCTTTTTTTATGCCCTGTACCTTCATAATTTTCAAAAATGCTCCTATTTTTTGTGGCACATTCGTGGCGCAAGGGACTTGAAAAAAAAGTGTGCCACAAAATCGTTGTAACTAATTGATTTACAACATGTAAATGACGTTAACGACTTGATTTTAAAGTACTATAGTTCGACCTTTATTAACTTAAAATGTTGAATTATGTTAGAGAACAGTTTTGGATTAACCTTCTTTTTGAAGAGTCCGCGAAAAAAAACTAATGTCAGATCTATTTATTTAAGAATTACAGTTGATGGGATTCCTAAAGAAACATCTACGAAGTACACATGGAATGTGGCCCGATGGGATCAGAAACTGGAACGCGCTACCGGAAGTAAAGAAGATTCAAGGGTATTAAATGAATTTTTGAATTCTCTTGAATTAAAAGTAAAAAAAAGAAAAACCGATTTACTTTACAACGATCAGACAATCACTGCGCAGAAACTCATTGATTACGTTAAAGGGAAGGTTGCTTCAAAAGCAAAAGTTTTAGAAGAGTTTCAAAACCATAATGATGAAGTCAAAGCGTTGGTGCCGAAAGAGTATGCTCCAGGCACGCTTGAGCGTTATGTAACAGCCAAATCTCATGTTAGTGATTTTATAAGGTTTAAATATAACGTAGATGATCTTGAATTCAGGGAGCTGAATTATGAATTTATAAAAGATTACGAGTTTTACCTTAAAACAGTACAAGGATGCAGCAATAACACTTCTTTAAAGTATATATCTAATTTTAAGAAAATTGTGCTCAGAGCCATCGCTAAAGAGATTATTACAACTGATCCTTTTAAGCTGTTCAAGGGTAAAAAGACCAAAACGAATAAAAAACCCATGACTGCAGAAGAGCTTTTTATATTGGAGGATCGCGATTTTGCCATAGAGAGACTCGAAGTAGTTAGAGATGTTTTTATTTTTCAATGTTATACGGGATTAGCTTATATAGATGTTTTCCAACTGAAGCTGGCAAATATTAAAATCGGTATTGATGGGGGACAATGGATTATGTCCGCGAGGCAGAAAACGGATTCCGAAACTAATATTCCATTGCTCCCAAAAGCTGTTGAAATTATGGAGAAATACAAAAAGCATCCTTTATGCCTGAAACGTGGTACTGTCTTGCCTGTTTTGTCAAATCAGAAGATGAATGCCTACTTGAAGGAAATCGGTGATTTATGCGGTTTCAATTTCACATTGAATACGCATAAAGCGAGACGTACTTTTGGTAGTACAGTTACGCTGAACAATGGTGTGCCGATTAATGTAGTTAAAGAAATGCTTGGTCATCAATCTGTTAAGCAGACTGAGGAATACGCATTAACAGAACAAGTGACAATTGGTAGGGAGATGCAAGTATTAAAGAATAGATTGGATAGGGAAAAAATTATTACCCGAGGTGAGGGGCTTTCTGTTCTCGAAAGAATGGAAAGGGAAATTCAAGTATTGAAGCTGCAATTTGTTACTGCTGATAGTGTGCAGAGTATTATAAATAATGGTGAGGAACTTCTGGATATAGATTTACAGATGGCAAAGTTACGTAAGATTTTTAATGTATGAAAAGTATTTTAATATTACCAAGAAACGCTTAAGATAAATCGTGAGGCTTTATTGTTATTTCCACTTCGCTTCGATATCCTGGATGATAGCATGGTCGGTAATTGATATAGCCCATTTGTTGCAACTCCTTAAAATATTTATGATAGGTTGGGAACGTGCTAATATGTGAAAGCGACATTATTTTGCTACGACTCACTTTAATGATTCTTGTGTGTCCTTGCTTATAAGCGAGACAAAGAATTGCGCTCAAAAGTGCAAAGTGCCAAACATTAAGTCTGTGATCTTTCTCTAAAATGGAAAGGTAGTTTAAAAGCTTTTTAAGTCTCATATTATTTTTTATCGTTGAACAGATTCATTAAATCTGATTTGTTGTAATAGTAAGATCCTAAAACTTTTTTGAAGCGCACTTTTCCAGTAATCCGGAGATTCTGTAACGATGCGGCAGATATATCCATTAGTTTCTTGACAACACGGCTTTTAATCCATTCTGGATTTAGGTCGTCATCGTCTTTATTCTGGTTGTTCTTTATAATTTGTTTGAATTGGTCTACAAGCAATAGACCAAATTGCCTTAAATCATCTTTATTTATATTGTCGTTCATCATCGCACCTCTCATTTTTAATTGTTAAGTTGTGAGCTAAGATATGCTGCAATCTTTTTCGTTGCTTGAAAGTGGCGCTTTGGGTCGCTTTTAGGCATTAAAAGTCCATGCGTAGGAATTTAATATATATTAAAGAATTTTTGCTTTTGCAGTATGAATGAAGAGATATCAAGACGATTCTTTTAAAAAAAAATTCCCAGTGGCGAAAAAACTGATAAAAACACACTACTTCAAAAAGTTAGATGCTACTTGGATAAGCTCAATGCCAATGAAGTGTTTTTTTATTTGTTCGCTCAAGTAGCTCCAGCCGAACAAATGGAGAACTTTTTTGCAGAGGAGGAAGCTTATTATTGCCTCTCCTGATTAAGTTTATACCGACACTTTTACCTTCGGCATTTAATGAAAATTTAGAGAGCGAAAGGTTATTCGACATTCCCATCAATAGAAACGCATCGTGAGCCTCACTTTATAGAGGCTGTTACGTTTCACTTGAGCAGAAGTAAAAGCAAAGAAGGAAAAAGCAACAGACAAAAAACATGAATCGGAGAAAATATAGCAACGATTAAAGAAGGTAGAAGAAAAATGGTTTAAAAAGATGAAATAAATAAAGATACCTATAATTTCATGAGCCAGAAGGAACAAGAGTTATTTTAAATTAACGTCTGCCACTGTGGTAATCCTTTGACAGGATCACCATCACGAGGTAAATCAGGAAAATATTTTTACTATTATAAATGTAAGCTCCCTCGGCATAATAATCTTAGTGTTGTAAAAATTCATGATCAGTTTCTTTCTATATTAGAATTAATTACTTTTCTGAAAAAATGATTGACAACATTGTAAGAGGTTGTCGAATAAAAATAAATAAGGAAACAAGTATTACAAAAGCGAGAGTGGATAAGGCTTTTGTTTGGTAATAACTTATAT
>NZ_MTCA01000302.1:0-2952 GCF_002150205.1 Flavobacterium sp. FPG59
ATACTATTCCAATTGCTAATGTTTAGATTGGAACAACTCTTTCAGACAAAGAGAATAAGGTAATTGCATGTTTATATTGTTTAGAAATGAAAAGTTTTATTGTATCATTTTTTAATCAATTAACTAAGAACCAAATCACGCTCTGTTTTTTTAAAGAGCAGCAAACAAATAAATATGAATTTACGATTACTAACAGCTTTATTTTTTCTAAATAGTATTGCTATTTTCTCGCAGGAACGAGTCATAAAGCATACTATTGTAAAAGGAGAAACCGTATCCAGTATTGCTGATAAATATGAAGTGAAGCAAAGTGAGATTATAAAGTTAAACCCAAGTGCCAAAAAATTATTAAAACTGAATGCCGTTTTGATAATCCCACAAGAGGCTAAAAACAAAAGTGTTTCCAAAAGTAATTCGATCTTAAGTCAAAAAACAAAAGATCATGAAGTACAAGCCAAAGAAACTTTGTATGGTATTGCAAAACAATACGGAATTGCATTTAAAGTACTTAAGGAATTGAATCCCACTCTCGGAGAATCTGAATTAAGAATAGGTCAAAAAATTAATATTCCTGAAAATGCATTTTTATCTAGTAAAATAGAATCGGATGTTGTAAATCACACCGAAAAGGGTAATAACGAGGATCAAAATGAAGTTAAAAGCACTTTTACAAGAGCAGTTTTACCAAAAGAGACAAAGTATTCTATCACCCGAAAATACGGTATTACAATTAAAGAATTTGACAAAGCAAATCCTGAAATTGGCGTGAAAGCATTACGAGCGGGCCAAATGATTACAATTCCGGGTACAGAGGTTGTGTCACAAAGTCAAACTACTTCTCTTGAAGAAACGAGCAGTACAATTGTTGTAGCAAGTCCCAAAAATGAAAATCTGGAAACGATACCGACAACTAGTAGCGTAGGAGAAAATGCAACAAATAATTCAGCTTTTCCTAGTCAGACTAATATTGCAACAGCAACATTAAGTTCTAATTCCCAAGCTATAATAAGAGAGGTTTTACCTAAGGAAACTAAGTATGCTATAGCAAAACAATATGGTATTACTGTACAAGAATTAGAGAAGCAAAATCCTGAAATTA
Source organism: Flavobacterium sp. FPG59 (assembly GCF_002150205.1). Lineage (NCBI taxonomy): Bacteria > Pseudomonadati > Bacteroidota > Flavobacteriia > Flavobacteriales > Flavobacteriaceae > Flavobacterium > Flavobacterium sp. FPG59. The sequence continues at coordinate 1,100 of NZ_MTCA01000302.1, forward strand.
AAAATGGTCTTCCAGTAGGGTATAAGCTTTCTATACTTTCGCCAAACCAATTAAATTACGAGTTGAATCAAACGGCAGAGATAAAAATTAGCGATGCGGCTATAGAAAGCAAAAAAATTGATTTTAATACCGCCGTTAAACCATCATTTAATCACGATTTTTTAGACCAGTTGATTTCTAGAGCCTCAGAAAATATAGGAACTCGATACCGAAGTGGAGGCACTAGCAAAGATGGCTTTGATTGTTCTGGATTGATGTGTTCTACATTTGGTTCTTTTGATATTAAATTGCCACGAACTTCAAGAGAGCAATCTGCAGTGGGCACTAAGATTAGTACAGATGAAGCTCAAAAAGGAGATTTGATTTTTTTTAAAACCAATGGTAGAGGGCAAATCAATCACGTGGGAATGGTTGTTGAGGTTTGTGAAGGTGAAATTAAATTTATTCATTCCTCTACAAGTAACGGTGTAATTATTTCTTCGACAAAAGAGCGATATTACGAAAAGAACTTCTCGCAAATCAACAGAGTTGTGCAATAAGTGCAATACAAAATGTATCAAAAAAGCCTCTTTTTTATTAAGAAAAGAGGCTTTTTTGATGAAAATGAAACTTTTATTTAGAATCAATAACTGAAATAACCGTTTTAATATTTGATATCCATTCTTTTACTGTTCCAATGTTTGTGTTTATTGCTATACTGTTGTTGTTATAGGGTTTGTAAATATCAATGTTTGATCTAGAAAACAACCCTACTGTAGGAGTTAAACCTGCACTTGCTAAATGCATAATGCCACTATCAGCGCCTATGAAAAGTTTTGTGTTTGCAACTACAGCAGCTATTTCTCTCACATCTTTACTATAAAATGAAGTTGCCTTAAAATTGATTTGTGAAACATTTTCAACCGGTAAAATTTCTAAGATATTGTAATTAGAAAATTCTAATTTTAGACCCACATAAAATTCTTCCCACCACGTTGTAGAGTAACATTTGTCAGCTGTAGCGTAAGTAAAAATACAAATTGTTTCTTTGTCATTTGGTATTAAAGCGTCAACAGCATTCTTACCTTGTAGCAATTCAGTTGCTGTCAGTTTGATATCTAATGGAGGTAAAGCTGTATGGCTCTCAGATAATCCCAATTTACTTAGGAAACTACGGAATTCATAAATAGGAAATTTTGCAATATGCTCGTAATCAAGGTGTTTGATTCGAAGTGTTTCGTCTTCTTCTCCAAAAAATTTGTATTTCGCATTTGCAAATTGTGCTGATAACCTACCAGAAGAGGAGTTTTTATCCACATTTATTACAATATCATATTTCTCACTTTTGATTTTTACCCATACTTTAAAATAAGCAGTAAGGTCTTTAAAAGGTTTTTTAGGTAATTCTATAATGTTATTGATGTTGTCATAGTTTTGAAAAACAATTGGCGCCAAGCCACCTTTTACAAACAAATCTATTTTACAATTTGGAAAAGTGTTGGTGACATCCTGAACAAGCGGAGTAATTAGTAGTAAGTTACCAAGCCTGTGATTGGGTCTAGAAATTAAGACTTTTTTAATTGTTATTTTTTGAGAAGGATCTATGGCGTAGTTGTTAGCAGATTTGCCAATATTTTTTGTAAGTCCACGAGTTACAGCTCGGCGCAGCACATTGATTTTTGTTAGAAGACTCATGTAGTAAATGAAATGTTATATTATTCTATTTTGGACAAATGTACAATTTACTTGTTTACATTGTTTTTTTGAGTAAAAAAGTATTATTTCGAACTGGTTCGAAAATTGAAAGGGCTTTACAGAATGTGATTTTTGTGTTGTTTCTCTATAGTAGAAATTGATTTTGTTACTGAAGAAAC
>NZ_MTCA01000203.1:0-5446 GCF_002150205.1 Flavobacterium sp. FPG59
TTGTTAAAGAGCGTTAAACGGTATTTTAACAATCCAAAAAAGTTTTAATTTTACCTATATATTTTTTTAAAAACGAAATTGAATATGAAAAATTTATCAACATTATTTGGAGTTTCTTTATTAAGTGGTGTAGTTACCTTAGGTTCTTACAAGCTATTATTTGATACTGATGGTTATTTTTCAAAAGATAATGGCTCAGTAGTTACCATGGCTTCCAACTCGTACGGTAAGCGTGTTGGTTTATCATCGGAAATACTTGATTTTACTGAGGCCGCTGATAAAACCATTCATACTGTAGTGCACGTGAAAAACGTTTCCAGAACCACTGTTTCTAACCCAATATTAGAATATTTTTACGGTTATAGAGGTGGACAATCTCAGGAACAAGTAGGAACGGGATCTGGAGTAATTATTTCTGAAGACGGCTATATTGTAACGAACAATCACGTGGTGAAAGACGCTTCTGAAATTGAAATTACACTCAACAATAAGAAATCATACAAAGCAAAATTAATAGGTACCGACTCCAAAATGGACATTGCTTTGCTAAAAATTGATGCGGGTGAAAAGCTTCAATATACGGCTTTCGCCAATTCTGATTCGGTGAAAGTGGGTGAATGGGTATTGGCAGTAGGAAATCCGTACAACCTGAATTCGACCGTTACGGCGGGTATCGTTTCGGCGAAAGCCAGAAATTTAGACACCAGCGGAATTCAATCGTTCATTCAAACGGATGCGGCGGTAAACCCAGGAAACAGTGGTGGTGCCTTGGTAAACACGCGTGGTGAATTGATTGGTATCAATACCATGATCTCTTCGCCAACCGGAAGTTATACCGGATACTCCTTTGCGGTTCCCTCAAACATTACCCGCAAAATTATTGAAGATTTAATGGAATTTGGGAATGTACAACGCGGAATTCTAGGTGTTGAAGGTGGCGAATTGAATAGTATGAATTCTAAAGAATACGGTATTAGTTTAACCCAAGGATTTTATATAAAAAGGGTAACTAAAAATTCTGGTGCTGACAAAGCTGGCTTAACCAACGGAGATGTGATTGTCAAATTAGACGAACAAAATATTACATCATTTGCAGATCTTTCTGGATACATCAATACGAAAAGACCAAATGACAAAGTTCAAGTTACCTATATTAGAGACGGAAAAACTAAAACCGTTCCTGTGACTTTGAGCAAAAACGAGTTTTTTAATGCGGAGTTCAAAGGTATAACACTCGAAAATATTGAAGCTGCTGATAAAAAGAAATATAAAATTGATCACGGTGTGCGCATTAAAGGAATTAGTGATGAACAGTGGCAACAATATGAAGAGGAACTAGTGGGAAGTATCATTTTAAGTATTGATAACGTAAAAGCAACAGATGTAGAAACGGTATCGAAAAGATTTGGAAAAATAGAAGCTGATCAAAAGGTACGTATAGAATTGATTAGTAAAAATGGTGAACTGCTACGTTTTTACATGTAAGTTTATTTTTAAAATTGAATACTAAGCCATCTTGCTAAACAAGGTGGCTTTTTTATTTTGTAAAAAAATCTTAAAACACGCTACGAAATCGATTGAAATGGGTATTTTTGCCAAAAATTTTAAAAAATACAACACCTTATTTTCCTTAAATTTTCAACATGGCAACTACTACTTTATACGAAAAAGAAGTCTCTTTGCAAGCCGACAGGCGACGTGCAGGAGTAGAACTGATTAAAATTATCAGTGATTTATGGTATGACAAATCAATTGAGATGGTCTTATTCCGCAATCAATTATTAGACAGAAATGTAAGTGAGATTATCAATTTACATGAATATGCTGCTGAGTTTGTAGGCAAACCTATTTCAGTATTTGATTCGGTTAAAATTGCAAAAGCTATTTTAGAGTTGAACTTACTTCCTGCAAAATTAGACATTGGTAAACTTACCTATGAATACGGATTAGAAGAGGACAAATATCCAGATGCTAAGTATTTTGTAATTGACAAACTAAAAAACGCTAAAGATTCTGAAGAAATTCATCCAAAAGATGTTGTCTTATACGGTTTTGGACGTATTGGTCGTTTACTAGCAAGAGAATTAATGTCAAAAACGGGAAAAGGAAGTCAATTACGCTTGCGTGCTATTGTAACCCGTGATAAAAACGATGCCGTTTCTCTTGAAAAAAGAGCTTCATTGTTACGTTATGATTCAATTCATGGAGATTTTGAAGGTTCAGTAACTGCAGATCCTGCAAACAATGCTTTAATAATTAATGGGACAACCGTTCATATTATTACTGCAAACAGTCCAGAAGAAATTGATTATACGCAATTTGACATCAACAATGCTTTAGTAATTGATAACACTGGCGCTTTTACAACTCAAGAAGCATTGAGCCGCCATTTAACTTCAAAAGGAGCCGATAAAGTATTGCTTACCGCTCCTGGAAAAGGAGTTCCTAATATTGTACACGGTGTAAACCACAACGAGTACAACCCAGATGAAATCAATATTTTCTCTGCAGCTTCTTGTACTACCAATGCCATTACTCCGATTTTGAAAGCGGTTGAAGATACCCTAGGCGTTGTAAAAGGACATTTAGAAACCATCCATGCTTATACTAATGATCAGAACTTGGTAGACAACATGCACAAGAAATACCGCCGTGGTAGAGCAGCTGCGTTGAATATGGTAATTACTGAAACTGGTGCAGGAAGTGCTGTTGCAAAAGCATTGCCTAGCTTAGCTGGAAAATTAACTTCAAATGCTATTAGAGTTCCTGTTCCTAATGGTTCGCTGGTTGTGTTAAACCTTGAGGTTTCAAAGACCACTTCAGTAGAGGCCATCAATGGAATTATGAAAAAATACGCTCTTGAAGGGGAGCTTGTAGAGCAAATAAAATATTCATTGAATAACGAATTAGTTTCTTCTGATATTGTAGGTACTTCGGCGCCTGCTATCTATGACAGTAATGCTACTATTGTGTCTGCAGATGGGAAAAATATTGTGCTTTATATTTGGTACGATAATGAATACGGGTACAGCCACCAAGTAATTCGCTTGGCTAAATATATTGCTAAAGTAAGACGTTTTACGTACTACTAGCCTACTGATTACAAGTTGTGGTGGGTGGTTGAAATTTTTTTAGTTTTAGTTTTAGTCAATAGTTTTAAATTTAAGACAACCACTTCCCAACTTGAATAAAATTTAAAATCCGTCTTGTTTTAGAACGAGACGGATTTTTTTTGTTTATGATTTTTGTTGTGGTACTGAATTGGCACGCAGATGTCGCAGATTTAGCAGATTTTCATCTTTCAAAATATTCAATCTAAACTCCGAGATTAAAAACTGTGACTGAATACTGAGACTGCGACTGAACCACAGATTTCACAGTTTCTTTTAGTTTTAGTCAATAGTTTTAAATTTAAGACAACCACTTCCCGACTTGAATAAAATTCAAAATCCGTCTTGTTTTAGAACGAGACGGATTTTTTTGTTTATGATTTTTGATGTCGTACCGAATTGGCACGCAGATTTAGCAGATTTAGCAGATTTTTTATTGATTTTTTAAAAACACTTAACTACAAGTATTTTTAAACATATAAGGAATATAAGATCATATAAGTTGAACTATTTTAAATTCATGAATGATATAATACATCTCACAGCTTACTAATTAATAATTCATAACTCATAATTAAAAAAACCTACTCCTTAGCCTTAGTCAAATAGTAAATCGGGATACCTATAAGCATAATCAAAACACCCCAACCACAAGTAGTCGGTTTTGTGTACAATAAGGCCAAGCAAATCGCCGAAGAAATCAAAATATACAAAGCAGGCAATACCGGATAACCAAAAGCCTTGTACGGACGCTCTGCATTGGGCATTTTTTTGCGTAAAATAAAAATTCCTAATATCGTCAAGATGTAAAACACCAGTACAATAATCACCACAAAATCAAGTAAATCCCCATACTTACCCGTCAAACACAAGGCCGAAGCCCAAATGCATTGTGCCCAAATAGACCATTCTGGCACACTCGCTTTGTTTAACGAAGCTGCTTTTTTAAAGAAAACACCATCCTGCGCCATCGTATAATACACGCGAGCACCAGCCATAATCAAACCATTGTTACACGCAAAAGTCGAGATCATAATCATCACGGCAATAATCAAAGTTCCTACCGATCCAAAAATAGTTTGCGAAGCCACCACAGCCACACGATCTGATTCGGCAGTAGCAATATCAAACAAAGGCACCACTGCCAAGTACATCACATTGGCCACAATATAAATCACACTCACCAATAATGTTCCTAGAAACAAACTTAAACCCACATTGCGTTTAGGGTTTTTAATTTCGCCTGCAATAAAAGTTACGCCTTCCCAAGCCACACTCGAGAATTGCGATCCCACAAAAGCCGCCGAAATACCAGATATCAGTGCAATACCACCAATAGGCAACCACTCGCCTGTTTCCACATTCAAACTTTGAGCTTGCCACGCGTTGGCCCAATTCGCATCCCACACCGCACCATCCGCAGCAATGAAACCAAAAATAATCAAACCCGCTAACGAGAGTACTTTGATCACCGTAAGCACCGTTTGCAAAATCTTCGAGTTTTTCACTCCGCGACTGTTCACATAACTCAACAACACAATCGTCACAATAGAAACAATTTGGGCAGCGTTTAGTTTAAAATCGCCTATTTCATACAAAATATTTTTATCACTCAAAGGCGCATACAAGTAAGCCGCAAATTTGGCAAAAGCCACACCCACCGCCGCAATAGTACCAGTTTGAATCACCGCAAAAAAGCTCCATCCGTACAAAAACCCAATCAATTTTCCGTAAGCTTCCTTAATATACACATACTGCCCACCCGCCGTAGGGAACATCGCGCTCAACTCGCCGTAACTCACCGCAGCAATCACGGTAATCACGCCCGTAAGCACCCACATAGCAATCAGCCAGCCGGCAGAGCCAAGTTGTCGCACCATATCCGAGCTTACAATAAATATCCCCGATCCTATCATAGAACCCACCACAAGCATGGTCCCGTCAAGTAGTCCTAATTCTCTCTTAAAATTGTCTGGTTTTTGGTCTTCCATAAAATGGTGTTTTGGTTAGTTGTGGGCTAAAGATATACTTTTTTTAGAAATCTAAATTCAGATGTGCTTATTTTGGGCATGTCCCAGCTTCCGCAAGGCTACAGCTGCGTCAGGCTATGCGCTCTATCTTTATTTTCTTAAAGAAAGAAAATAAAGGATGCCGCTCCTATCCTTCATGCAAAATCCTCCTATTCAAGTTCAATCTCAGAAAAAGAGAAGTACTTCATTAAGGTTTTAAGTACGAAAACTTACTGTTAATAAAAATACCTTTGCTGATTTGTAATACAATTATACTTATATTTGGCAATTGATCTAGCTCACAGCAGACAAAGCAAACCTAATTTT
>NZ_MTCA01000244.1:0-4440 GCF_002150205.1 Flavobacterium sp. FPG59
ATTCGGAAGTAGCTTTTTTATTTTCTATATTTACCCCGAAAAAAAACCAAGTGTTTTTTAAGACTTATAGTTCATTTTATACCCTACTTACAATGAGTTTTTTTAAAAAGATATTTTCATCAGAGAAAAAAGAGATACTAGATAAAGGTTTAGAAAAGTCAAAAACAAATTTCTTTTCAAAACTTACTAAGGCTGTCGCAGGAAAGTCTAAAGTTGATGATGACGTTCTGGATAATCTTGAAGAAATTCTTGTTGCTTCAGATGTCGGAGTAAGTACTACGTTGAAAATCATTACTAGAATTGAAAAACGAGTAGCATCGGATAAGTATTTAGGTATCTCAGAGTTGAACCAAATTTTGAGAGAAGAAATTGCTGGCTTACTTTCTGAAACTAATACTGGTGAGTCATCCGAGTTTGTTATTCCAGCAGATAAAAAACCATACGTAATTATGGTGGTAGGTGTTAATGGGGTAGGAAAAACTACGACTATTGGTAAATTAGCATATCAATTTAAAAAGCAAGGTTACAATGTAGTTTTAGGTGCTGCAGATACGTTTCGTGCCGCTGCGATAGATCAATTGCAAATTTGGGCTGATCGTGTAGGAGTTCCTATTGTGAGGCAAGAAATGGGAAGTGATCCGGCTTCGGTGGCTTTTGATACTTTGCAATCAGCGGTGGCTCAAAAAGCAGACATTGTAATTATTGATACGGCAGGACGTTTACACAATAAAATCAATTTGATGAATGAATTGTCTAAGGTGAAGCGTGTGATGCAAAAAGTGGTTGCCGATGCGCCACATGATGTTCTATTAGTTCTTGATGGGTCAACTGGACAAAATGCATTTGAGCAAGCAAAACAATTTACAGCAGCTACCGAGGTGAGTTGTTTAGCTGTTACTAAGCTTGATGGAACTGCAAAAGGAGGCGTTGTTATTGGGATTTCAGATCAATTTCAAATTCCTGTGAAATACATTGGTGTAGGCGAGGGCATTGAAGATCTTCAAGTGTTTAATAAATTGGAGTTTGTAGATAGTTTTTTTAAATAATAGCTAATTTGTTATGAATTTTTCTTTCTTGAAAAATATTTCTCCCATGTATCTTTATTTAGTTAGTATTATTTCTTTTGTTTTAGCAAATGTTACCAGAGAAATAAATGTGACATTGTATTATGCATTACTTTTATTGGGTTTAGTGTTTTTTGTATTGGGTCTTTTAAGGAGGATGCAATCTAAATAATTAGAATAAAGCACTAATTTTTTGCCATAGAACTGCATCAAAGTCGGATAGTCCAAAAGTCGGATTGTCAGGATTTGCAACTTCGCCCATACGTATCACAACCATTTTTTTACTAGGCACAATATATATTTTTTGATCGTTTTTGCCTAGTGCGCTATACATGTCTGCAGGAGCTGAAGGGATAAGACTTCCTGGAAATGTAAGCGATACTTGTGGTAATTTGTATGAAGTTTTCCCGTTTAGCCACCACATGTATCCATAAGAAAGATTTGTGTTTTGTGATGTGTTTGCAGCTTGATTCATAAAAGTTTCACTGACAATTCTTGTTTCGTCCCATTTTCCTTTGTTTAATGCTAGGAGTCCAAATCGAGCCATGTTTCTTGTTGTACTCCAGTAAACGCTGAGTCCATCAGAATTAATCCAGCTGCCACCGGTCATTCCTATTCGGTCTCTAAGTTTTGTATTAAAATAATTACTCCACGTTTGTCCGCTTGTTCTAGCAATTACATCTTGAAGTTTTACATAAACGTTGTGGTATGCCCATCTAGAGCCTGCATCAGCAACATATTGTAAATTTGCGGGTGATACATCAGATCCTAAGGTTTCGTTTAATCCAGAGTCCATACAAAGTAAGTTTTTGCAGGTGATAAGGTTTTCTTTGGCTAGTGGCGCGCTTGTCCATCCTGTTCCTAAGTAATCTGAAACTTTATTATTGATGTTAATTAAGCCTTCATCTTGAGCGATTCCAGTTACTGTTGTTGTGAGTGTTTTGCCAGCACTAGCCCAATACCATAAGGAATTTGCGGTATGACCATTAAAATAGCTTTCTAAAACTATTTTTCCGTCTACTAAAATTATAAATGATTTTGTGTTTTTGAGTTCTAAGTAATCTAGTAATGGTTGCACTGCAGCTGTTTTCCATCCTAAGCTTGCTACTGTTTTTGTTTCCCAAGTTGTGCTGTTCATGGGTGGAAAGTAAAGTTTATCCTGATTTGTGACTGGAGTAGTGACTTTTGTAGGTTCTGAACTGCAACTCATTAGTAGGATAACAAATGCAATAAAAGTTGTTGTCTTTGTCATTTTGGGGTGGTTTTTACTAATAGGATGTTAAAGATAGAAATTAGTTTAATGGAAGGATAACTATTTTTTTTGTTTGCATTTTTTAAGAGTAACTTTGTAAAGAGATAAGTACTTTATAATTTGTTACGCTACTAGCCCTGATTGTAGTGTAAATCCTTTTTTTACCGTTTTTTTGCGGGAAAAAAGATTGCAACGAAAAGCAGGAAATAGCTCCAAAAAAAAAATATTTTATGAAAAAAACGGTTTGTATTATTGTAGCTTTTTTAGCATTAGTTTCTTGTTCGCAAAAAGTTGTGCCGGCTGATTTAGCTAAAATAAATGGGTATTGGGAGGTGGAGAAAGTGGTTTTTGACTCCATAGATGATAAGGAATACCGCATGAATGAGGTTTATGATTATTTCAAAATTGATAATAATAAGGGGATTCGCAAGAAAGTAATGCCGCAGCTTAATGGTACTTTTTTGGTTAATGATGTAGAGGAAAAAGTAGCTGTACGTTATACAGCAGATGGTATTTTCTTGGATTATGCAACTGCTTATATGAAATGGAGTGAGGAAATTATTACACTTACTGATACAGAGTTAGTATTGTTGAATAAAGACAATACGGAATACTACTATAAAAGAGCAACAGCAATAAACTTGATGGGTGATGGCAAAACGACTAAATAACCAAAGTACAATAGGGGATGTTTTGAAACAAATAATCCAAGTGAATAAGTTGCAACCTGGCATGGATCAAATTGATGTGAAAGATGCATGGAAAAACCTAATGGGTAATGGTGTAAATAGCTACACGAATAATGTAGTTTTGAAAGGAAGTACGCTGTATATTGAGTTGACTTCATCTGTATTACGAGAGGAATTAAGTCACGGAAAGTCTAAAATTGTTAAAATGATCAATGAGGAATTAAGACGCGATGTGGTAAAAGATGTAGTTTTGAGATAGACTTTTGTAAGCCGCTAATTAAATTTGTGCTTTGATGCGTGTACAATCTAAATTTAAATTTTTAGTAATTTTTTTAGTTTTTTATATTACAATATTACCTCCTTTGGTTATTTATCTTTCGGCTACATCTCCAGTAGCGGATATGGTTTTACCTGTTTTGTTTTTATTATTTGTCGTCTTTTTTTGGTTGACAGTTTTAAGAACTAGAGCATTTAAAGTAGAAATGGATGGTAATACTGTAATTATAAAACGTTATTTTGGATTAGGGAAATCCATAGGCTATGATTTAAAATCATTAGATGGTTTTATAACCATAGTAGAATCAGCAAAGGGAGGTGTTTACGAATCTATTTTTATTCTTAAAGATGGAAAAAGAGTAGGTAGTATTTCTAGTTTTTATCACAGTAATTTTGAGGAATTAAAGTCGATTTTGAAAGAAAAACTAATTGATTTTGGAGAAAGAAATCCTAATTTTAAGTTAGAAAGCTCTGAACTATTTAGATAAATATGGAATAAAAAAAATCCCGTTTCATCATTGAAACGGGACTTTTTGTTTTTATGAGTCACTGTTACCTGTGACTGAAAACTGCATATTAGAATTGCTCTCTTCCAGCAAAATGGAAAGCACCTTCAATAGCTGCATTTTCATCGCTATCAGAACCGTGAACTGCATTTTCTCCAATAGAAGTTGCGTATGCTTTACGGATAGTTCCTTCAGCAGCTTCAGCTGGGTTTGTAGCACCAATTAAAGTTCTGAAATCTTCAACAGCATTGTCTTTTTCTAAAATTGCAGCAACGATTGGTCCTCTTGACATGAATTCAACTAATTCACCGTAAAAAGGTCTTGCAGCGTGAACAGCATAAAATGCTTGAGCATCAGCAACAGTAAGTTGTGTTAATTTTAAAGAAACGATTTTAAATCCTGCATTAGTAATCATAGCAAGGATGTTTCCGATGTGTCCATTAGCAACAGCATCAGGCTTGATCATTGTAAATGTTCTATTAGTAGCCATTTTTTTGTTTTTTTAAGTTTTTCGAATTGGCTGCAAAAGTAAACTTTTTTATGTGTTTATTTTAATAAATCACCAATTAAAAGGAGTTTGTTTAAGATTAATCAGATCTTTTTTTAAAATTAAACCTTAAATATTAATTGATGTTTATAAAATAGTATTAAAA
>NZ_MTCA01000298.1:0-2974 GCF_002150205.1 Flavobacterium sp. FPG59
TCATAGCACATTGAAAAAAATAGAATTTAATTTTCACAATTTATTCTAAGTAAATGAACTTTATTTTTTTATTATATGTAATTTTATTAGTAAATATTTGATAATAATTCAATAAATTGACAATATCTCTTCCGTTTAGAACCACTTTCGATTAAAAAGATTGATTAATGTTTTAGGTGAAAAAGTTACTATAAAGCGTATTTTTTCGTTGTACTTATCCTGAGAAATTTCCCAACCATTGTTAGAATAAACAGGAAAGTACAGTTCAAAGTAGTCGGTTACAAGGTTCAAGCGTATACCGCTATCGTACACAAAACGCTCTTTTGAACCATTATTTTTCATAAATCCTATATCTCCATACAATTCAATCCAGTTCCAAATACTATAGCTAGCATTTAAACTAGTTAACCACCTATTTGCAAATGGAGTATCTATTTTTGATTTAAAACCACCCTCGGCAATGATGTATTGCTGACTAAAAATACCACTGTTTTCTGATCTACCTATGTAGCCGTAATCAAATAAATAATCAGTTGGACGGTCTAAGGCAAAACTAAAAAAGTCAGATTGGGTTTTGTTGTATAAAAAACTTCCTGCGTAGAAACGCAAATTAAGTTGCCGGTTGTTTTCAAAAAGTTTTCTAAATTCCATTTCGGCGGTTAGTTTACTAAATTGACTTGCTATTTGTAAATCAGTTGTAAAATTGACGTGATTGGTAACTTCAGTTTTAGTATTGATATAGCGAGCATCAAAAACAGAATAGTTATTAGTTGTATTATCGGTTACAAAAGCGCTTTCTTCTCTATTCACTATGACTTGCCTTAGCAATATCAACTGTTTTCTATTGTCTCTAAAATTAGGTTCACGAATACGAAATTGGACGGAAGGATTTAGCCTTAAATACGCTGCGTCTTGTGCATAATTAAAGTAATTGGCACTTATGCCGTAACGAATATTATACAAAGAACTTGTTCGAATGTTTTGATTTACAACAAATGCCGCTGATCCTGAAACATTTTGTGATCGAGTAGAGTAGGATGGATTTACATCAAAAAGGAAGGGTTTATCCAGAATAGTTTTGTTGTGCAATCTAATTCCAGGTGTAAGGCCATCGTATAAATTATAGTAAATAGAAGGGACGTACAAAATTTGATTGTAATACGGATCTTCAAGATCTTTCATAAAAACAAATTTAATAGGTCTGTTATTTGGGAAAAAACCGTTTAATTTTTTCCAGTTATTCCGCAAGTTAAATTCTGGCACCTCATTTTTTAAGTTTAAAATCAAGCGATCAATGTTTTTTCTAGGAATGGTAATAGTGCTATCACAAGCTTCAATATCAAACCATTGTTTAAAAACAGTAGCACCTTTCTTAGTTCCATAAACAGGTATAGGAATTGCCGTTCCTGTTTTATTCTTTACAGAAAAAGTAATACTATCCTTTGTCTTACTTAGAGTTGTAAATTTGTAATCAATAAGATCTCTAGAGTTGATCATGGTTGTAAAAAACCAACCTATATCTTTCTTAGTTTTAGATTTTAAAAGCGTTTCAAAATCAGTTCTAGTTGTGAGTGCATTTTGTTTTTTTGCATACAAATCTTGAATACTTTGGGTCACAATATCTTGTTTAAGATAATCATCAAGAAACCTAATACTTAATCCAGCTTTGTATTTATTAGCAATTTGTTCATTAAATTTAATTAAATTATTTTTTGATTCAGCTAGAGGTTGATCCAGATTTTTACGAGCCATTAACATATAAAAATAGCTGTACTGGTCATTAAAACCAATATTTGCAATATTAAAATTGCGCAATAGTTTAAATCTGGCTAGGTTGCCAATCATTTTTGTGTTAGGATAATTTTGGTCAATATATTGCATCATAGCATAAACCTGAATCCCATCATAAATCCAATTTTCTTTTCTAGGGTCAAGGTGCATGCTTGTTTTAAGAAAAGAATTCAAGTATGTTTTTAAAAACTTAATTTCATAAAGAAACTCTTCAGGAAATGGGCTTAAAAAAGAGGGTAATTGGTTTAAACCATAAAACGGATTTTTATCATAATCATTTTGTGAAACAATGATTTTTTCATGAGGATATTTCCCAATAAGTGTATGCGTATAATTGACTACTTTATCAATAATCATTGCTTTTTGAATATCGTCTAATTTAGTATTTTTGAGATCAGTAACAACATCTACAATATTATTCTTATAACTTATGAATTGAGGCTTTGAGGTAAGTATTAAGCTTACATTTGTCCTATTATTACCTTTCAAAAGATGTGTTGTAATACCACCATTTGCAGTAAGTTCCTGTGAATTTAAGTCAGTAGAAAGGATTTTTGTACTTGGAATAGTCAGTAAAATTTCCATGCTTGTAATTCCGTTTGCACTATCATCAAGATTGTTGTTGCTGTAAAGCGCAAAGTTGTTATTATCGTAGCGAGCAGGAACTAAGAAACAGTTTTTTAAGTTGTAGTTTTCGTTATTATCAACACCATAATTTGTGAATTTTGAATTTGGTATTTTTAAGGTGTAGGTAAAACTAAGTTTTACTTTTTGAGCTGGTAATAAAGCGCTAGAAAGCGTAACAACAACTAAATCTGCGTTTTTTTCAGATCGGTTCCATTGTAATTCGGTGGTTGTATCTAGTATTTTTAAATTTTGAGTACTTCCACGATCATCCTCTTTGGCTAGGTGAAAACCTCTGTAAAATTCGTCCGAAAAACGTTTGGCTAGAGGAGTAAATTTAGTTGCATAAGCGTTATTCCAATCGTTAAAAACTAAAGATGTAAGCGTATCATTCGACTCATTGTGATACACAAATTCCTGTTCTACGGTGATAGTTTTTCTTTCAGGATGAACAACCGCTTGCATTTTAGTAAAATGCTGACTGTAATTTTTTTGTATTCCAATAAACAAAAAAAATGTTAACGTAACTCTTATATAGGTTTTCAAATTTGTACTCCTT
>NZ_MTCA01000011.1:0-38934 GCF_002150205.1 Flavobacterium sp. FPG59
TGGTATAGGAGGAGGCGAATTAATTTTTATCATGTTTATTGTTCTCATGCTTTTTGGGTCAGATAAGATACCAGAAATTGCTAGAACCATGGGTAAAGCAATGGCGCAGTTAAAAAATGCTACAAATGATATAAAAAGTGAAATTCAAAAGGGAGCAGAAACAAATGGTTTTGATACCAAATCTATTTCTAATATAACAGGATCGATTAATAGCGAAATCAATAAAGCGAAAGAATCTATTTTGGGAGACACCTCTCCATTTGATTCTATTACATCAGGTGTAACGGATGAGATTACGAAAGTAAAAGACAGTTTTCTTGCCGAAACAAAGCCTGTTGAAGAGGCAACTTCTTCTCTGGAAGATGAAATTACAGGACCTATTAAACGACAAATGTAATGCTAGAAAAACTACGTGCACTTGATGTAGAACTTTTTGTTTATCTCAATAGCCTTGGCAATGAAACCTTTGATGCAACTTGGTTATTTTTGACCAAACAAATCAATTGGCTTCCCTTTTTTTTATTGTTATTGTTTTTGGTTTATAAAAAATTAGGAGGCAAACAAACCTTGTTTTTGCTGCTATTTGTAGCGCTATTAATTACCTTTACAGATCAAACAACAAACGCTTTCAAAAATGGTTTTCAGCGTTTGCGCCCTTGTAACAATCCAGATATTAATACGTTTATCAGGGTGGTTCAATCTAGAAGTTCGTATAGCTTTTTTTCAGGACATGCCGCAAATTCTATGGCTGTTGCTAGCTTTTTGTATTTTGTATTTAAAAACAAAATCAAGTATCTTGGATTCTTGTTTCTATGGCCCTTAATTTTTGCGTACAGTAGGATTTATCTAGGTTTGCATTATCCATTAGACATACTCACGGGCTATTTCTTCGGCTATGTTTTTGGGTATCTAATGCACCTTTTATACAAAAAAACACAAAAGAAATATTTCCCTCAGGAGCTTTCATAACTCTTTTTGTTTAGGAGCTTTTTCCTGCTCTCCGCTGTATTCCCGATAAAAAAACTACGGCAAAAAAAGCCTTGTTTTTTAAGATCGGGAGATGCCGCTTCTATCAGGGCTAGGGGAGATGCTTTCAGTAGCACTTGTAAACTAAAGAACTCTGCTTACGGTCAAACCATCACGAATAGGCAGTAAAACGGTCTCTACTCTTGGATCTGTTGCTAATAAACGATTGTATTCCAGTAATATTTTTGTACTTAAATCTTTAGGATTTAGTGGTTCTAAAACCTTTCCGCTCCATAAAACATTGTCAGAGAGAATAATCCCTCCTTTATTCATTTTGGGCACGATCAATTCAAAATAATTCAAGTAGTTTTCTTTATCAGCATCAATAAAAACCAAATCAAATTTTAAGTCAATCGTTGGGATAATGTCTACCGCTTCACCGAGATGTTGAACAATTTGCTCACCCCAAGGAGATTTGTCAAAATGCTTGCGTTGAAAATCAACTAATTCTTCTTTAATGTCAATCGTGTGCAATTGTCCGGTTTCTTGCATGCCTTCGCACAAGCACAATGCTGAATAACCAGTATAGGTTCCAATTTCCAGAATATTCAGAGGTCGAATCAATTTTGACAACATGCTCAAAACCCGACCTTGAAAATGGCCGCTCAACATTCGCGGAAGCAAAATCTTTTGGTACGTTTCCTTGTTTAAAGCTGCGAGCAATGCAGGCTCTTTTTCGGAATGTTGCTCAATGTAATTTTCTAATTCTGGAGAAATGAAATGCATTATCTTAAACTTTTTATTGGATTTTGAAAAGTGTTAAATATTCGAACAATGTAAATGGTATTGTGATGAAATTGGTAAAGTACTTTATAATTTCGGATAATGATTCTCTTGCAATCAATTCGGTATTCATCAATTTGAAATTGATCAGGGAAAGTGATTGCCTTTATACTTTCGAAAATTTCACTAGTTATTCTAGTAGCAACATGAGGAGAAATCTTTTGTTCCAGCGAAAAATAAATTTCTTTTAAATCAAGTTTTGCGTTTGTAGTCCAAAAGATCGCATACTTTGGATTACTCATTTTTCCAGGTTTTCATTTCTTCAATAAGATTTTCTTGAGAAACTACTCTATTGTATTTAATATCTTCTAGACCTTCTTCAACTTTATTATGATATTCTGAGATTGTTAAGGAATTTCCTTTAGCATCGTAAGAAACAATTTCATTCAAATAATTGTCAAAAACCGAAGAAACAATACGTAATAAACGTTCGTCGGCATTTTCAATTTGCATTTGAATTTTCTGTTTTAATTCTGGAAGTCCCATGTCTATTACTGTTAGAAAAACAAAGTTACAAAATATAATTTTGAGGGCTAAAAAAAATCTATATAATTCAAAATTGTCATTAAATTTGCAGCATGGAAATCGAAAAAAAAGATATAAGATCCCTTTCAAAAGAACAATTGCGTGATTTTTTTGTTGCCAATAATGACAAAGCCTTTAGAGGAAATCAGGTATATGAATGGTTGTGGAGCAAAGGAGCGCACAGTTTTGAGGACATGACCAATGTTTCTAAACAAACTAGGACTATGCTGGAAACACATTTTGTGATCAATCACATCAAAGTAGATACCATGCAACGCAGCGAAGACGGAACCGTAAAAAATGCGGTTCGGTTACACGATGGTTTAGTAGTAGAGTCGGTTTTGATACCTACAAATACACGAACTACAGCTTGTGTTTCGAGTCAAGTAGGGTGTAGTTTAGATTGTAATTTTTGCGCTACAGCGCGATTAAAAAGAATGCGAAATCTAGAACCTGCAGAAATTTATGATCAGGTAATTGCTATTGATAAAGAAAGTCGTTTGTATTACAATCATCCATTGTCTAATATTGTTTTCATGGGAATGGGAGAGCCATTGATGAATTACAACAATGTTTTGAAAGCCATTGAAATGATTACCTCCACTGAAGGATTAGGGATGTCTCCAAAAAGAATTATGGTTTCCACTTCGGGAGTTCCTAAAATGATTAAAAAACTAGCCGATGACGATGTGAAATTCAAACTAGCTGTGTCATTACACTCGGCAATAGATGAAGTTCGTGCAAGAATTATGCCTTTTAGTGCTAATTTTCCTTTGGCTGAATTACGGGAATCACTAGAATATTGGTACCGAAAAACCAAAAGCAAAATCTCCTATGAATATGTAGTTTGGAAAGGCATCAACGACAATAAAGAAGCGGTCGATGCATTAGTCAAATTTTGTAAATATGTTCCTTGTAAAGTTAATCTTATCGAATACAACCCAATCGATGATGGGGAATTCCAGCAAGCATCTGAAGAATCTATAAATGCTTATATAAAAGCACTTGAAGCTAGCGGAATTGTAGTAAAAGTGCGTAGAAGCAGAGGTAAAGATATTGATGCTGCTTGCGGACAACTGGCCAATAAAGAAGCTTAAGAAATTACTGCTTAATAATAATCCAAAAGAAGATGCTTTGTTGCCTGATTTCTTGCTAATATCGTATCTTTGGAACTCATGAATGTCACCTCTCAAATAAAACAGCCCATCTTAAAAGAAATGGAACTTTTTGAAAAAAAGTTCTATGAATCTATGACTTCGCAAGTGGCTTTACTCAATAGAATTACCTATTATATAGTAAACCGCAAGGGGAAACAAATGCGTCCTATGTTTGTTTTTTTAACAGCAAAAATGGTTGCTAATGGTCTTGTAAATGAGCGTACGTATCGTGGTGCTTGTGTGATAGAGCTTATTCATACTGCTACACTGGTTCACGATGATGTAGTAGATGATAGTAATCGCCGAAGAGGTTTTTTTTCGTTGAATGCATTATGGAAAAATAAAATAGCAGTTCTGGTGGGTGATTATTTATTATCTAAGGGTTTGTTGCTGTCTATTGATAACGGTGATTTTGATTTACTTAGAATCATTTCTGTTGCTGTACGCGAAATGAGCGAAGGGGAATTACTTCAAATTGAAAAAGCCCGTAGACTGGATATCACTGAAGATATTTATTATGAAATTATTCGAAAAAAGACAGCTACTCTTATAGCTGCCTGTTGTGCTTTAGGTGCTTGTTCTGTCATTGAAAATGAAGAGCAAGTTGAAAAGATGCGAAAGTTTGGAGAACTGATAGGTATGGCTTTTCAAATCAAAGATGATTTATTTGATTATACGGATGAAGCCATTGGTAAACCAACCGGAATTGATATCAAAGAGCAAAAAATGACTTTGCCTCTTATCCATGTTTTAAATACCTGTACTTCAAAGGAGAAAAGTTGGCTTGTCAATTCGATAAAAAATCACAATAAAGACAAAAAACGCGTTAAAGAGGTTATTGCATTTGTGAAAAACAACAATGGTTTGGTTTATGCCGAAGCAAAAATGGTTGCTTTTCAACATGAAGCACTTTTATTACTTCAAGATTTCCCTGAATCCGATTATAAAAGCGCCCTAATTTTAATGGTCAACTACGTTATTGAAAGAAAGAAATAATTTTTTTAAAATATTTTATCTTCTAAACGCCTTATTTTACTGGTTTTTTTGATTTTCAAAGTTCAAAATCAAAAAAAAATCAGATGTCATGCAACCTTTTTATATCGAAAAGCGTCTATGTAAATAGAGATGAGGTTCAATATCAAGATTTAATTGCATCAGCACTAAAATATATTGACATTGATATTGATTTTTGCCATTGAAACTATTTATGAAAGTAATCAACTTACATCACGAAGAAAAGGAATTAATCCGCTTGGCTGTCGATAATAATCGACAAGCGCAACAGCAAATTTACACCCAGTTTTCTCCTAAAATGCTAAGTGTTTGCCGTCAATATATAAAAGACATACACCAGGCCGAAGATGTAATGATTACGGCATTTATGAAGGTCTTTACCAATCTTAAAAATTACGAACACAAAGGAAGTTTTGAAGGCTGGATCAGGAGGATTATGGTCAATGAATGCATTTCTTTTATCAGAGTAAATAAAAAAATTAAATACATCGAAGATGATTTCGTAATCGGTCGCGATGAAGAAAGTTTTAATGCTATTGAAAGTCAATTATCTGTAGACGACATTCAATCCTTGATAGATAATTTACCAGATGGTTATAAAATGGTTTTCAATTTATTTGCGATAGAAGGATTTAAACACCATGAAATCGCAAACCTGTTGGGAATTAATGAAGGAACATCAAAGTCGCAATTATCGCATGCTAGAAAAATGCTGCAAGTACAAATTAGTACAATAAAAAATTATGAGTATGGAACCGAATAAATTTGAAATACAAATAAAAGAGCAGTTGAATGCTAGAGAAATTAAACCTTCGGCGATGGCTTGGGACAAATTAGATGCAATGCTTTCTGAGACAGAAAAACAAAAAACTAAATTCCCATGGTTGTATGTGGCGGCAAGTTTTGTTGGTTTTCTACTTATTGGAACCCTATTTTTTGATCAAAAAGGAAGTGTGAATGTAAATCAAGAAAATCGAGTTGTATTCCAAAATTCAAATAAGAATAAAGTTAATGTAAAAACAATTGATACGTTAGAAAATACAAATACACTGTCAAATGCTTTAAAACCTAACGTTCAGAAAGGCATTGTTGTTCCTCAATACCAAGCTTCAACGCAGCAAAAATCATTGAAATTGGAAAAGAATGAACTGGCTGCAGCACAAATTAAGAATTCTAAAAATGATAGCTTAACCATTTTAGTAGAAAATAATAATCTAAAAAAAGATACTAAAAATAGGTATGTTTCAGCATCTGGATTGTTAGCAGAAGTGAGTAATACACAACTGGAGTCATCAACTAGTTTGCAAGTCAATCCAAAACCGATAAAAAGCACCACGGTTAATCCTCAGAATTTATTGTCGGATGTAGAAACAGAGATGAATCAAACCTTTAGAGAGTCGGCCATAAGTAAGTTTAATAAAAATTATAACGCCATAAAAACAGTTTTGGCCAATAGAAATTACGAAAAAGAATAATCAATCATCAATCAAAAATCGAACATTATGCAAAAAATTATTTTAATCACAGTACTACTGTTATCGGCCTTTTTAACAGAAGTTAATGCGCAAGAAAAAGGAACTTATAAAGATATTCTAGATTGGACATATTGGCAACCTGTGTCACCAAATTATGAAATGAGTCTTGAAAAGAACTCCGAATTTAAAGAAGAAAATATCTTAACCATTAAATCGGTTAAAAGTAAAATCAATGGTTTTGGAACAATCATGAAGTCAATTAAGCCAGACATGTACTTAGGGAAAACAGTAAAAATGTCGGGATATGTTAAATGTGATAATATTAAATCTTGGACTGGTTTATGGATGCGTGTGGACTATTATGATGTTGAGGTTTTAGCTTTTGATAACATGCGAAGAAACCCCATAAAAGGTACAAAAGATTGGGCTAAATATGAAATTGTGTTGCATGTGCCAGCGGATGCGACTTCTATTTCCTACGGAGTTTTATTAGATGATACAGGTCAAGTTTGGTTTAGAGACGTTGTTCTTGAAGTTGTAGATGACACCGTGGATGAAACTGGGCAAATCAAAGGGAAAGACCACAAATCCATTCCATTTGAGACCAGAGCTAAAGCTATTGGTAACGAAATTAAATCAATAACAAGTTCAGAAAAAAAGGCGTTAAAAAAAGAGATTGAACAAATTGATTGCGATCTCGATAATAAAGTAATTACGAAGGAACAAGCGGATGATTTAAAGTTAAAAAAAGCAGCCGTTCATGCAGCAAATATTGATTCTAAAGTTAGTGTTCAAGAAGAAAAACTCAACCAGTTGGTACAAGATAAAGTGGATGGAAAAGTGCAGGACGCTAAAGACACTAGAAGTGGAGGCAGAATGGTTATTTTTGGAACAAATTCTGAAGAACTTAGACCAAATCAAACCGAATTTAATATTTCCTCTTTAAAAGTGTACAACGGACAAGAGGATAAGGATGAACGCCAATCCAAAAGAACAACGTCACAATTTGTTTTTGCTGCAGGATTGAACAATGTCATTACTGATGGCGAAGTTGAAAAATCAGATTTCAGGTATTTAGGATCTCATTTTTATGAAATTGGCGTTTCTTATAATTCTAGACTTTTAAACAATTCTAACCTATTGCATGCCAAGTACGGTTTATCAGTGATGTACAATAACCTTCGCCCTACAAACAACAGTAGTTTTGAGGTGAATGGCAATCAAACTAATTTGACGGTGAATCCTTTTAAATTAAAAGATTCTAGATTTAGAAATGTAAGCTTGGTATTTCCGTTACATTTAGAATTTGATTTTACAAAGCCAGAGGTTAAGAACGATAAGACCTATTTTAAATCTCATCAAAGTGTTAGAGTAGGACTAGGTGGGTACGCAGGAGTAAACCTGAAAACAAAACAAATTTTACAATATGAAAATTCAGATTTAAAATCAACCGAAAAAACAAAAGGAGATTTTAACACTGGTGATTTTGTCTATGGATTGAGCACTTATGTAGGCTATAAAGCAACTAGTTTGTACTTGAAATATGATTTAAACCCATTGTTTAAAGACAATGCTGTCAAGCAAAACAATGTTTCACTAGGTTTGCGTTTTGATTTTAATTAATTGCTGATGGCATTTTAGCAGCATAAAAAAGCACTTTGTAAAGAAGTGCTTTTTTGTTTTTTAGATTGTGAATTATCCAATTTGATTTGTGTAATTTTACATTTTTCAATCCCTAAATATTTTATTCAACTTGATTTCAAAAGCTACAATTGATATTGTTTATGAAACTGCTCGTGTAGAGGAGGTTATTGGTGAATTTGTTCATTTAAAAAGAGCAGGAAGTAATTATAAGGGTTTAAGTCCATTCTCTGAAGAGCGTTCGCCATCATTTATGGTTTCTCCGGCTAAAGGAATCTGGAAGGATTTTAGTTCTGGAAAAGGCGGAAATGCAGTTGCTTTTTTGATGGAACATTCTCATTTTACGTATCCAGAAGCCATTAGATACTTAGCCAAAAAGTATAATATTGAAATTGAAGAAACAGAGCAAACAGATCAAGAAAAAGCACTCACAGATACTCGAGAAAGTATGTACTTGGTCTCGGAATTTGCCAAAACGTATTTCCACAATACACTTTTAAATTCCGAAGAGGGAAAAGCTATTGGATACTCTTACTTTAAGGAAAGAGGTTTTACAAATGAAACCATCAAAAAATTCAGTCTAGGATATTCACCTGAAAGCTGGGATGCGTTTACAAAAGAAGCTCTTGGCAAAGGATATAAATTAGAATTTCTGGAAAGTACAGGACTTACAATTCCCAAAGAGGACAGGCCTTTTGATCGCTTCAAGGGGCGTGTGATGTTCCCTATTGAGAGCATGTCCGGACGAGTCTTAGGTTTCGGAGGTCGTATCTTAACCAATGATAAAAAAGCAGCAAAATACCTAAACTCACCTGAAAGTGAAATTTACCACAAAAGTAAAGTGCTGTATGGTATTTATCAAGCCAAACAATCCATAGCAAAATTAAACAATTGCTACCTTGTTGAAGGATATACGGATGTGATACAATTCAATCAATCTGGTATTGAGAATGTGGTAGCGTCATCTGGTACTGCCTTGACGCCAGATCAAATTAGACTGATAAATAGATTAACAAAAAATATTACCGTTTTATTTGATGGAGATGCAGCAGGATTGCGCGCCTCTGTGCGTGGGATTGATTTGATACTTGAAGAGGGTATGAATGTCAAAGTGTGTACTTTTCCTGATGGAGAAGATCCAGATAGTTTTGCTAAAAAAACGTCGTATGATGATTTAGTCTACTATCTTGAAAATAATTCTAAAGATTTCATTCAGTTCAAAGCATCGCTCTTAATGAATGAAGCTAAAAACGATCCCGTAAAAAAAGCCGATCTGATTCGAGATATGGTAGGGAGTATATCTAAAATTCCAGATCGAATTCAACGCGAAATTTACATTCAGGAATGTTCCCGAATTATGGATATTTCAGAGCAAGTATTACAAAGTACTCTGGCGCAATTATCTCAAAAAGAAGTTGCCGAGGTTGGAAAAAAACAAAAACAAGAGCAACAGGCTTTTGAAATTGTTAAAAACGAAAACCCTATTGCTGCCAATAAAGTTGATGTATTAAATCGATTGGAACGTAAAATAATTGAAATTTTACTATTGTATGGTAACCTTGAAGAAGAATTTGAAGATGTTTTTTTGCGTACAAATGCTGAAGGCGAAATTGAAACTGTTTCAGAAAACAGAAACTATAAGGTTTACCAACGTATTTATCTCAGCTTGCAAGAAGATGAGGTGCAACTTGCCAATCCTTTGTTTAGGGCAATTTACAATGACTTGATCGCTTTTTATAATGAGAATGAATCCTTTAGTATGGAGCAGTATTTAATGCGATTGGATGTTGACTTTGCCCAAGAAGTGACAGATATTTTAATGGAAGATGAGCAACTCGTTCTTCATGATTGGGTAGGCCAAAATATTTTTCCAAAAACTAAAAATGAAACCATTGGTCAAGAAGTTACTGAGACTATATTAACACTTAGATGGTATCTTGTGGGCAGTATTATAGAAGAATTAAAAAGCTCCATATCATCTGAACCAAATTCAGATAATACAGAGCCTTTATCATTAGTTATGGATTATAATATTTTAATCCATTCTTTTTCAAAAAAATTAGGTCGTGTAATGTCAAGATATTACTAAACGATTTCTAATTTTTTTGCTTTGTCTACTAGATCAACTAGGTTGGTTACATTTAGTTTAGTTAATAAACGTAATTTGTAAGTACTAATTGTTTTTTCGTTTAGGTTTAAGATGTCAGCAATTTCGTGATTCTTTTTTCCTCCACTTAAGTAGCGTAATACTTCAACTTCACGGTTAGAAAGTTTGCGATACAAACGCTCACTTTTAGTTTGTTTAGCAATTAAGGCTAAGTTTTTCTTCACGGTTTCATTCATGATGATCTTACCTTGTGATACTTTTACAATAGCAATTCCTAGTGTTTCTAACTTTTCGGATTTGTGCACAAAGCCAGATGCTCCGGCTTTAATGGCATTTGGTGCATAAATCTGCTCAGAGAGACCACTGTATAAAATCACTTTTGTTTTTGGGAAATCTTTCAAGATTGTTTTGATCTCGAAGATACTTGAAAGTCCTTCCAGGTCCAAATCTAGTACTAATACATCAATGTCTTTCGTTTGAAGTATATCTCGTACCATCAAGAAATTGCCCACATTGGCTACAATAGAGATGTCAGCATTATCTTTAAAGTAAGATTTTACTCCAAAATGCACAACGGGATAATTATCGGCTATACATACTTTAATCATAATTTTAAATTTTTTTGAATTGTTTGTTATTGGAGTTGTAAAATTAATAAATAAATTCTGTAATTAATTGTAAATCAACATAAAAATTTAATTTTTTATCAAAAATTTATTTTACATACCGGAATAGGCTCCATTTTATGGCGGTTTACGGTGTTTAAACGCTTGTAAATTTCGAATACAATTTTTTGTCGTCCTTCAAAATCTGATGCTTTTTTTCCAGATTCAGCTGCTAACATAGCCCATTCTAACTCATCATAACTGGCTCCTAGTTGGTCTTCATCGGTTCTGTCATCGCCAAAAAGGCCATCTGTAGGGGATGCTTTTTGAATAGAAGTTGGAATTTTTAAATATTGCCCCAATTGATACACTTCTGATTTCATTAAATCAGCAATTGGACTTAAGTCAACACCACCATCGCCGTATTTTGTATAAAATCCAACACCAAAATCTTCAACTTTATTTCCAGTTCCAGCAACTAGTAATCCATGTATGCCTGCAAGGTAATACAATGTAGTCATTCGTATGCGGGCACGTGTGTTTGCTAGTGAAAGGTTGAACTTTGCCTCATCAATACTGTGAGGAACATTTTGTTTAAAAGTTTCAAATACAGCAGTCAAATCAGTTTGCACGCTTTGTACGTTTGAAAATCTAGATTTTAATTGCTCAATATGCTCTTGGGCTCTTTGCACGTGGCTTTGAGCCTGATGAATAGGCATTTCAACACATAAAACTTGTAAGCCTGTTTGTGCACACAAAGTAGAGGTTACTGCAGAGTCTACACCACCGGAAATACCTATGACAAAACCGTTAACTTTTGCATTTTCGGCATAGTTTTTTAACCAGTTTACAATATGAGTATTTACTTTTTCAGCTTCAAAAATACTTTTTTTAGTCATAATAATTCACGTTTTAAAAAGGAGGGATGTATATTTGCAAAAGCAATTTGTTGTGCATTAATTCCCGAGGTTACATACACAAATTTAATTAAATAATTATGAAAAAATACCTATTAACGGCAGTCTTTTGTCTTGTTTTGATGGCATGCGAGAAAAAAACGAAAGTAGAGCATGAAGTTACAGAGATTCCTGTAGATTTAAAGGTAGAAAGATTTGACAAACTTTTTTTTGAAACCAAACCAGAAAATTTAGAGAAGGTTAAAAAGCAGTATCCTTATTTTTTTCCTGCAGGCAATGATAACAGTGTTTGGATAGAGAAAATGCAAAATCCTCTTTGGAGAGAATTATACACAGAGGTTCAAAAAAAGTATGCTAACATACAACCTGTAAAGAAAGAGTTAGATGATTTATTTAAGCAAATTAAATATAATTTTCCAAAAACAAGAACCCCAAAAGTGATCACTGTGATCTCTGAAATGGATTACAATACCAAAGCAATTTATGCGGACTCTTTGGTAATCATTTCTCTCGAATTGTACTTAGGAAAGGATCATAAATTTTATCAATTTCCCAATTACCTAAAACAAAATTTTGAAGAAAGACAAATTGCACCTGATGTAGTGTCAAGTTTTGCCATGCGTAAAATTCCTCCGGGAACTCAAAAAGAGTTGTTGTCTCAAATGGTTTATTGGGGTAAGCAGCTTTATTTGAAAGATGTATTGCTGCCAACTTACACTGATGCTGAGAAAATAGGATATACTCCTGAACAAATAAAATGGTGTGAAGAAAACGAAAGCTACATGTGGCGCTATTTCTTAGAGAAGGAAATGCTCTATAGTAGTGAGCAAAAATTAGCACTTAGGTTTATCAACCCAGCACCGTTCTCAAAATTTTATTTAGAAATTGATAACGATTCTCCTGGTCAAGTAGGGGTATGGGTAGGATGGCAAATTGTTAGAGCTTACATGGAAAACAGTGGCGCTTCACTAGAAGAATTGTTAAAAACAGACGCAAAAGAAATCTTTGTTAAATCAAAATACAAACCCAAAAAATAATGTCAAATACCAATACATCAGAAATAAAATTTTTAGTTGAACTAGATGAAAATCGCGTTCCGGAAAAACTAATGTGGACTGCCAAAGATGGTGGTGTAGAGCACGAAGAAGCTAAAGCTATAATGCTTTCAATATGGGATAGCAAAGCTAAAGAAAGTATGAGAATTGATTTGTGGACAAAGGACATGCCTGTAGATGAAATGAAAATTTTCTTCCATCAAACTTTAGTAGCCATGTCTGAGACGTTTCACAGAGCTACCAATGATGAAAAAATGTCGGCTACGATGAAAGATTTTTGTGATTATTTTGCAGAAAAACTGGACTTAACCAAAAAATAAAAAAAAATAAGAGCTGTTCCTGCAGCTCTTATTTTTTTTGGATAGATTTCTTTTTAAGATCTTTCAATATCTTTTTAAGACTCCCTAATACTAATTTATTGGAGCTTTTATGAAAATTGATGTTATCAATTAGTTTATTTGATTTTTTGGTTTCCCAGATTGACTTTTGTTTTTCTGCACGATCACTACCAATCGCCTTTTGAGTATATATAATTTGATGTAAATTCAAATCGTATATTTCTAAAGAAACTTCTGCATTGTTTTCCTCTCTTGATTGTTCATCGTCAAATAAAGAGATTGTTCCTAATTCATCTTTATTTTTTTTGGATGATACATTGATGAAGTAATCAAATCCGGTACCTGCTTGTAGTAATTTGATTTGTTCTTTATTGGGATTAAGAGGTATGTTTTCAGGAAGGAGCAAGCCCTTAGCATCGGCCCGAAAATGATAACGATTACCTATATTTTCAGCAAAAAACGATGCTGCTTCTTCAGTGAGTTTTTCTCGGTTTTCCTTAGCACTGTAGACCGTGTTTAAGAGCCATTTTCCTTGGGTAAAATCTACACCTGTTTTGTAATCATGATTTGTAAGTAGGTAGGTGTGCGATTTACAGGAGGTTAGAGCTATAAAAAGGATTCCTACTTTAAAAAAGATGCTCCTATTGTTTGAATTCATTGAAAAATTAGTTCTAAAATTGACTGTTGTTTTTAAAAACTTCTTGATTTACTTCATCAATATAAGTTAATAACTCTTCCTTCCCAGTACATTCTGTTGCTGATGTAACAAAATATTGAGGCATTTCGGCCCAGTTATTTGCAAACATTTTCTTTTTATAGGCAGCAATGTGGGAGTCAATTTTTACTTTACTAATCTTATCGGCTTTGGTGAAAATAATACAAAACGGAATTTCACTTTCGCCCATGTATGACATGAATTCAACATCTATCGTTTGTGCTTCATGCCTAATATCAATTAACACAAAAGCGCAAACAAGTTGTTCTCTTGTTTCAAAATAATCAGTAATGAATTCTTGAAATATAGACTTCGTTTTTTTAGATACTTTAGCATAACCATAGCCAGGTAAATCCACTAAAAACCAGTTGTTGTTAATCAAAAAATGATTAATTAGTTGTGTTTTCCCTGGGCGTCCCGATGTTTTGGCTAATTTTTTGTGGTTGGTAATCATGTTAATCAAGGATGATTTTCCCACATTAGATCGGCCAATAAAAGCATACTCCGGTAAAAAGTCTTTTGGACATTTTGATACATCGGAGTTACTGATAACAAATTCGGCGGTATTAATTTTCATGTTCTAAAGGTGTAAAATGCAAGCTGTGCCTTAATGTATGGCAAGATGCGTATTGGTAAGCCATTCTTCTAGCAGGCGGTTGAATTCTTCTGGATGTTCCATCATTGCAGCATGACCGCATTTATCAATCCAGTACAAAGTAGAGTTTGGTAATAATTTATGAAATTCTTCGGCAACATCTGGAGGTGTTACTTTGTCATTTTTTCCCCAAATAATACAAGTTTGTACATGCATTTTAGGTAGATCTTTGGCCATATTGTGGCGTATAGCGCTTTTTGCAATCGTAAGCGTTTTTATTAATTTGATACGGTCGTTTACAGATTCATACACTTCATCGATAAGTTCTTTTGTGGCAACTTTTGGATCGTAGAATACGTCTTCGGCTTTCTTTTTTATGTATTCGTAATCACCTCTTTTTGGGTAACTGTCACCCATGGCGCTTTCGTAAAGACCAGAACTACCAGTAATTACAAGTCCAGCTACTTTTTCAGGATACATTTTGGTGTGATACAATGCAATATGTCCTCCTAGGGAATTTCCAAGTAAAATAACACGCTCTAATCCTTTGAAAGTGATGAAATCTTTAACGTATTTTGCAAAACTTTTTACATTAGTCTTTAAAATGTTTTGTGTGTAAATGGGTAAGTCTGGAATGATAATTTTGTAACCCTTTGAAGAAAAGTGATCAGCAACAGCATCAAAATTACTAAGTCCGCCCATAAGTCCATGTAAAATGACAATTGGAGTCCCTTCACCTGCTTCATAATAGCTGTATCTTCCCTCTTTTTTATAGTGTTTTTCCATTTTTTTTTAATCCCTATTTTCAATTTTGACAAATATAGGATTTAATAAATAAAAATGAATTTTTAAGACAATTTTTAATTGTAAAATTATCACTAGCGTACCATAAATAATTCTTTTTATGTAGTAAAATACTAGTGTTTTTTTACGTGAAAATATCTTTTTAATTGCTTGATATTTCCATATTTTGAACAATCCTGCTATGGTTTTTATTCTTGAAGAGGGAATTAACAAAAATGAGGCTAACCTGTTGACAGTATATAAATTAAGGATTTTGGCTAGAAAGTGGTTAAACTTATTAACAAAGTGGTAGTAAGTGGTAAATTGTGGTAGATTTTTTTATATTTTTGCTCTACATCATTTAATACTTTTTGTTTGGACACAATTGTAGGAACATATGAATGCAAAGTTGATGCTAAAGGCAGGATGCTACTACCAGCACCGCTTAAAAAGCAATTGGCTTCATCACTTCAAGACGGGTTTGTTTTGAAGCGTTCTGTGTTTCAACCATGTCTTGAGTTGTATCCTATGCAAGAGTGGAATGTAATGATGGCAAAAATTAACAAGCTCAATCGCTTTGTGAAAAAAAATAATGATTTTATCCGCAGGTTTACTGCTGGTGTAAAAGTGGTAGAGATTGATGCGCTAGGTAGATTGCTGGCGCCAAAGGATTTAGCAGTTTTTGCAAGTATTACTAAAGATGTTGTTTTCTCGTCATCTATTAATATGGTAGAGATTTGGGATAAAGATTTGTATGAGAAATCAATAAGTGGAGATGATCTGGATTTTGCAGATTTAGCAGAAGAAGTAATGGGGAATTTAAATGACGACAACAATGGAATATCATAATCCTGTTTTGCTTCAGGAATCAGTAGATGGTTTAAATATTCATCCTGATGGAGTATATGTAGATGTAACTTTTGGAGGAGGAGGTCATTCAAAAGAAATTTTGAAACGGCTGGGGCCAAATGGGAAGTTGTTTGCCTTTGATCAAGATGAAGACGCATTAGCCAACGCATTAGCTGATGATAGATTTACCCTGATAAATGAAAACTTCCGTTTTATAAAACGGTTTTTGCGTTTTTATGGAGTAAAGAGTGTTGATGGTATTTTAGGAGACCTTGGAGTTTCTTCTCATCAGTTTGATGTTCCAGAGAGAGGTTTCTCAACTCGTTTTGATGCGGACTTAGATATGAGAATGAGCCAGAAAAATGACCTGAGTGCTTACAAGGTGGTAAATGAATATGATGAAGCTAACTTAAAAAGAGTTTTTCTGGATTATGGAGAGTTAAAAAACGCTCCTGTACTGGCAAGAACTATAGTAGAAGCCAGAACGCAATACCCAATAAAAACTACTGATGAGTTAAAAGAGGTTTTGTCAAGGTATTTGCCAGAAAGAGTTAAGAATAAAATATTGGCTCAGATTTATCAAGCTATACGGATAGAAGTGAATCAAGAAATGGATGTTTTAAAGGAATTCTTAGAGCAGTCTTTAGAAATCTTAAAACCAGAAGGACGTTTGAGTGTTATTTCATATCATTCTCTTGAAGACCGATTGGTGAAAAGATTTGTAAAAAACGGAATGTTTGATGGAGAGCCTGAACGTGATTTTTTTGGAAATTTTTCGGTTCCATTTAAAACCATCGGAAAATTAATTGTTCCCAATGCTAACGAGATTAAAGAGAATAATA
The DNA here is from genome assembly GCF_002150205.1 of Flavobacterium sp. FPG59. Classification (NCBI taxonomy): domain Bacteria; kingdom Pseudomonadati; phylum Bacteroidota; class Flavobacteriia; order Flavobacteriales; family Flavobacteriaceae; genus Flavobacterium; species Flavobacterium sp. FPG59. The sequence goes on from NZ_MTCA01000011.1 coordinate 16,428, forward strand.
GAGCAAGAAGTGCCAAGTTACGAATTGCTGAAAAAAGATAAAAAATGAAAAACGGGGTTTACAGTTTATTGAAAGCAAAGTTTCTTGTAAACGATGATGCTGTAAAAAACTGGCGATTCATTGTTTTTGTAATTGTACTAGCTATTATTATGATTGCAAGCACACAAAGATTTGATCAAAAAGTTTTTGAAATAACAGCACTATCAAATCAGGTGAAAGAATTGCGATCAGAGTTTATTGATAGAAGATCAGAGTTAATGAAATTAAAATTGGAGTCCACTATATCTGATAAAATGTTGCAAAGACAAATTTATCCATCCACAGTGCCACCAGTAAAAATAAAAGTAGTCAAAGAAGAAGAAAAAAACTTTTTCAAAAAAATATGGGAGTAGACGATAAAAATATATCCTACAGAATTTATCTGGTTGCTGCATTCATCTTTGTGATTGCAGTGGCTATTACTATTAAATTAACCAATATTCAATGGGTTGAGGGAGATTATTATCGAAAATTAGCCAAAGAAAGAACGGTAAGGAACTTTGTAATACCAGCAAATAAAGGAAATATTTACTCGGCTGATGGCAGTCTATTGGCTACATCAATTCCTAATTATGAAATACGTTTTGATGCCGTTGCACCCAAAACCGAAGTCTTTGAAAAGAATGTAAAATCACTTTCAGATTCTTTAGCAACAGTGTTGGGTAAAACATCTAGCTATTTTGAAAATGAGTTAAGAAAAGCACGTGCCAACAAGAATAGATATTATTTAATAGGTCGTAAACTAGGTTATACTTCTTATTTTAAAATTAAAGGTTTTCCATTATTTAATTTGGGAGCTTTCAAAGGTGGGATAATTGTAGAGCAAGAAACAGTTAGGGAGCATCCCATTGGTAAAATTGCCGAAAGAACCGTAGGGTATGAACGTACACAAAACGGTCAATCTGTTGATGGAAAAGGGATAGAATGGGCTTTTAGAAAATATTTGAATGGGAAAGACGGTAAGATTTTAAAACAAAAAATTGCAAAAGGACAGTGGAAACCTATTCGTGATGTAAATGAAGTTGATCCTCAAGACGGTTATGATGTGATCTCAACTATTGATGTTTATATTCAAGATATAGCACATCACGCTTTATTGAAACAGCTGGAGTCTTATGAAGCAGATCATGGATCAGTGGTAGTGATGGAGACTAAAACCGGTCATATTAAAGCAATTTCTAATTTAGGAAGAGCTAATGACGGGACTTATTATGAAACTACAAATTACGCCGTAGCAGAGTCTCATGAGCCTGGTTCTACTTATAAATTAGCAGGATTAATGGCATTGTTAGATGATAAAAAGGCAGATACAAGTGCAATTTATGATAGTAAAAACGGAGTGATAACTTATTTTGGTAAAAAAGTAGAAGATTCTCATGAAGGTGGATACGGCAAAATTTCTTTGGCTAGAGGTTTTGAGGTTTCATCTAATACAATATTAGTTCAAGCGGTTTATAATGCATACAAAGAGAATCCGTCACAGTTTGTAAATCATCTTAATAATTATGGTCTTAATAAAACATTAGGACTATCTATCAAAGGGGAAGGAATTCCTTATGTCCCTCAACCTACAGATAGGAGTTGGTCTAAATTATCATTGCCTTGGATGGCTTTTGGATACGGAGTGCATATTACACCAATGCAAACTTTAGCGTTTTATAATGCCGTTGCAAATGATGGAGAAATGGTAAAGCCACAGTTTGTATCTGAAATAAAAGAGTGGAATAGAACCATAAAAAAATACGAGAAAGAAGTTTTGAACCCTAAAATTTGTTCTAAGGAAACCATTGTTAAACTCAAAGCAGTCTTGGCAAATGTGGTGAAAAAAGGAACGGGATCTAAATTGTTTTCTAAAGATTTTTCAATGGCAGGAAAAACCGGTACGGCACAGGTAAACTATGGTAAAGCAGGAAGAACAGGAATGTATTACGCCTCCTCTTTTGTGGGCTATTTTCCAGCTGATAATCCTAAGTATTCTTGTATAGTGGTGGTGCATAAGCCCAATACTGCGCTTAATAATTATTACGGCGCTGATGTGGCTGGGCCAGTTTTTAAAAGAATTGCACAAAAAATATTTACCGATGCTCCTTCAACCAATACCATAAAAAATCTTGACAGGAAAATTGATAAGCAAGAACAAAGCTATGAGGCTTACTATTCAAAAGTTCAGAAAAAGCAGAAAGTAGTTCCTAATCTTAAAGGAATGTCAGGCATGGATGCTGTAGCGCTTCTTGGAAATTTAGGGATGAAAGTAAAAGTTGTAGGTGTAGGAAAAGTAAAAAAACAGTCGTTGCAAGCAGGTGAAAATGTAGTGAAAAATGCAACAATATTATTAGAGTTATCATGAAAGTATTAAAAGACATATTATACAAAGTAGCTATAGATTCGGTAACGGGTCTTACAGATATTCCTGTGAATAAAATAGAATTCGATTCTAGAAAAATTCTCAACGGAGATGTGTTTGTTGCTATTCACGGTACAGTTTCAAACGGTCATGATTTTATTGAAAAGGCAATTCAACTTGGTGCGACAACAATAGTTTGTCAAATTTTGCCTGCTGAACTTGCACTAGGAATAACGTATATCAAGGTTCAAGATGCCAATGCTGCATTGGCTTGCATGGCTGCAAATTTTTATGATTCGCCTTCGCAAAAACTAAAATTAGTTGGTATTACAGGTACTAATGGTAAAACCACTATTGCCTCTTTATTATACCAATTATTTATAAATGCTGGGTATAAAGTTGGCTTGCTTTCTACTGTGAAAATCATGGTGAATGAGAAAGAGTATAAAGCTACTCATACCACTCCAGATTCGTTAACAATAAACCACTACTTAAATGAAATGATAGAAAGTGGTGTTGAATATTGTTTCATGGAAGTGAGTTCTCATGGAATTCATCAAAAGAGAACAGAAGGATTGCATTTTACAGGTGGAGTTTTTACCAATTTGTCTCATGATCATTTAGATTATCACCCCACATTTGCTGAATACAGAGATGTTAAAAAAGCTTTTTTTGATGGTTTGCCAAAAACTGGTTTTGCCCTTACCAATGCGGACGATAAAAACGGATTTGTGATGTTACAAAATACCGTTGCTAATAAAAAAACGTACGCCTTAAAAACCTATGCCGATTATAAAGCACAAATTTTAGAAAATCAATTATCAGGATTGTTATTAAAAATAAACGGTCATGAAGTTTGGGTTAAATTGATTGGAGATTTCAATGCGTATAATTTGCTTGCAATTTACGGTACCGCTATAGAATTAGGACTTGATAGTTTAGAAGTTCTTAGGTTATTATCTAATTTAGAAAGTGTTTCAGGCAGGTTTCAATATATAGTATCGAATTCTAATGTGACTGCTATTGTTGATTATGCTCATACACCAGATGCTCTTGAGAATGTTTTGAAAACAATAAATACCATTCGTACTCAAAACGAGCAGCTGATTACGGTTGTGGGATGTGGGGGTGACAGGGATAAAGCAAAAAGACCAGTAATGGCTGATATTGCTGCAAGTTTAAGTGACAAAGCTATTTTCACTTCGGATAATCCAAGGAGTGAAGATCCATTAGAAATTATCTCTGAAATGGAAAAAGGAGTAGCTCCACATCATTTTAAAAAAACAATTTCTATTACAGATAGAATGCAAGCTATTAAAACAGCGTGTCAGTTAGCACAGCCTAATGACATACTCTTGATTGCAGGGAAAGGTCATGAAACGTACCAAGAAATTAATGGTGTTCGTCATGATTTTGACGATATGAAAATAGTAAAAGAACTATTAGAACAATTAGGAAAATAATTTCAAATCGTTTGGTATTTAAAGCGATCCATAGAAAAAAACAAAATAACAGTTAACCAGATAAACAAAGATATATGCTGTATTATTTATTTGAATATTTAGACAAAATGATGGATGTTCCTGGAACAGGAGTTTTTCAGTACATTACTTTTAGATCAGCATTAGCCTTAATGTTATCGCTATTATTGTCTACTATTTATGGTAAACGAATCATTCGCTTTTTACAAAAACAGCAAGTAGGAGAAACGGTTAGAGAGCTTGGATTAGCGGGTCAAAATGAAAAAGCGGGTACACCTACAATGGGTGGTTTGATTATCATATTTGCAACGCTTGTTCCGGTTTTGCTTTTTGCAAAACTGCACAACATTTATATTGTATTACTTATTGTTACCACGCTTTGGATGGGAACAATAGGATTTATAGATGATTATATTAAGATTTTTAAAAAGGACAAGCAAGGTTTAAAAGGAATTTTTAAAGTAATAGGACAAGTAGGTTTAGGACTAATAGTAGGGACAGTTCTTTATTTTCATGCGGGTGTTACTGTACGTACAGATACGTCTACATCAGATATTTTTAGAGCACCTACTAGCACCGTTGTTTTACCAGCTCCAATTGAGGAGAAATCAACAGCAACTACAATTCCGTTTTTTAAAAATAATGAGTTTGATTACGCTGAAATTTTAGCTTGGACTGGAGAAGGTTATGAAAAATGGGCGTGGTTAATATTTATTCCGGTGGTAATTTTTATTATCACAGCTGTTTCAAATGGTGCGAATTTAACAGACGGTATAGATGGTCTGGCTGCAGGAACATCGGCCATTTCAGTGCTGGCGTTGGGTATTTTTACATTTGTTTCGGGAAACATTATTTTTTCCAATTACTTGAATATTATGTACATCCCTAATTCGGGAGAAATGACGGTTTTTATAGCGGCATTTGTAGGGTCTTTAATTGGGTTTCTTTGGTATAACTCGTATCCAGCATCGGTATTTATGGGAGATACGGGAAGTTTGACTATTGGGGGTATTATTGCTGTACTAGCAATTGCAGTTCGTAAGGAAATGCTAATCCCATTGTTGTGCGGTATTTTTCTAGTCGAGAATTTTTCGGTAGTGCTTCAGGTGAGTTATTTTAAGTATACCAAGAAACGTTTTGGCGAAGGCCGCAGAATATTTTTGATGTCCCCTTTACACCATCATTATCAAAAGAAGGGTTATCATGAGAGTAAAATTGTTACCCGTTTTTGGATTGTAGCCATCATGTTAGCCATACTGTCCATAGTTACATTAAAATTGAGATAGGTTTCAATTAAAAATGCAGAATTAAAAATTAAAATTCTCTAATGAAAGAAAATATTGTTCAACAGAAATCATTTCTTTTTGCGGTTAGGATAGTTAATTTATATAAGTACTTAACAACGATAAAAAAGGAGTTTGTGTTAAGTAAACAGATTTTGAGAAGTGGGACATCAATAGGAGCAAATATAGAAGAGTCCATAGGTGGTAGATCTGATAAAGAGTTTTTGTTTAAATTAGAAATTGCTTATAAAGAAACTAGAGAGACAATATATTGGTTGAAATTATTAAAAGAAACAGATTACATCTCAATTAATGAATTTGAAAGTATATGTTCTGAAGCAGAGGAAATTTGCAAAATAATTGCAAAGATTATAATAACGTTAAAATCGAAAATATAGAAATAGTTAAATAATTAATTGTGTTTCATAAAATTGAAGTTATAGAGCTAATTCCTTGGAGTTGCTAACAAATTTTTAATTTTTAATTCTCAATTTTTAATTAAAATTACATGAGACTAGTTATTCTTGGTGGAGGAGAAAGCGGTATTGGAACTGCAATTTTAGGAAAAAAGAAAGGGTACGACGTTTTCGTATCTGACTTTGGTAAAATAAAAGGGAATTATAAGGAGGTTTTATCTCTGAATTCAATTCCATGGGAAGAAGAGAAGCATACTGAGGATTTGATTTTGAATGCTGATGTGGTCATGAAAAGCCCTGGTATTCCTGATAAATCTCCTATTGTTAAAAAACTTTTAGAGAAAGGGGTTTCGGTAATATCAGAGATTGAGTTTGCAGCTCCTTTTACAAATGCTACCATTATAGGAATTACAGGTAGTAATGGAAAGACAACTACAACTATGCTTACTTACCATTTATTAAAATCTGCAGGAGTAAATGTAGGTTTAGGGGGAAACATAGGTAAAAGTTTTGCTTGGCAGGTGGCCGATAATAAGTTTGATTTTTATGTGCTTGAATTGAGCAGCTTTCAACTAGATGGCGTATTTAATTTCAAGCCACACATTGCAATAATTACGAATATTAGTCCAGATCATTTAGATCGATACGAATACAAATATGAAAATTATATCGATTCAAAGTTTAGAATAACTATGAATCAAACAGAGGAGGATTTTCTAATTTATGACGCAGATGACGAAGCGATCAATAATTGGTTAACAACTCATCAAACAAAAGCAAAATTAATTCCTTTTTCATTGACAAAAACATTCAACGAAGGAGCTTACACAATACAAAATAAAATGGAAATTAAAATTAACCGAGAGGATTTTTCAATGGATACAGAGCATATCGCCTTAGAGGGAAAACATAATATGAAAAACGCAATGGCAGCCACTTCAGTAGCAAAATTAATGCAAATCAGAAAAGCTACTATCCGTGAAAGTTTGTCAAATTTCCAAGGGGTTGAGCACCGTTTAGAAAAAGTCTTGAAAATTCAGAACATTCAATATATTAATGATTCTAAGGCTACAAATGTAAATGCTACTTTTTTTGCTTTAGATAGTATGAATGCGCCTACAGTATGGATTGTAGGTGGTGTTGATAAAGGAAATGATTACAACGAGTTAATGCCTTTAGTACGTGAAAAGGTAAAGGCAATTGTGTGTCTTGGAGTTGATAATAAAAAAATTATAGACGCATTTGGTAATGTAGTTGACATGATGGTTGAGGTTAACTCAATGAGTGATGCTGTTAAAATGGCGCAGCGTTTGTCAGAGAAAGGAGATACCGTATTATTGTCTCCTGCTTGTGCTAGTTTCGATTTATTTGAAAGCTATGAGGATCGTGGTAAACAATTTAAACAAGCAGTTAAAAGTTTGTAAGTAAATAGTATTTTAAAGTGGTGAATATCGGTTTTATCTGCTGCAATAAAAGGATAAGAATTGGTAACAAAGAATGAAAATGAAAAAACTAATAAGCAATTTAAAAGGGGATAAAGGGATTTGGTCATTTGTGGCCTTATTAGCCTTGTTGTCTTTTATGCCTGTTTTTAGTGCGAGTAGTAATTTAGCTTACATTGGGAAAGGAGATGGGAATACTCTGGGATATCTAGTTAAGCATATCGTTCATGTAGGAATTGGTTTTACAATAATTTTTATGGTGCATAAAGTACCATATCATTATTTCAAAGCTATTGCAAGGGGTTCTTTGTACTTTGTTTGGTTGCTTTTAGCGTTTACATTATTCAAAGGCACAGTAATTGCAGGTGCTAACGCTAGTAGATGGATACAAATTCCTTTTATTGGTGTTACTTTTCAGCCCTCGACTCTAGCCTCCATGGTGTTGTTTATATTCGTAGCCCGTTTTTTATCAAAAAAAAGAACTGAACCCTTAACATTTAAAGCGTCTGTGTGGGAGTTATGGCTGCCTGTTTTTGTAACATTAATTTTTATTTTACCTGCAAATTTTAGTACAACAGCACTGATTTTTTCAATGGTATTGATGCTTGTCTTTATAGGTAAATATCCATTAAAATATATGGGTATCGTCGTAGGGACAGGAGTAGTAATGTTAGCTTTTTTTATGATTATTGCTAAGACTTTTCCAGATGCATTTCCCAACCGTGTGGATACGTGGATAAGTAGAGTTGAAAATTTTACTAGTGATAAACCTGGCGAAGATGATTACCAAATAGAGAAAGCAAAAATTGCAATCGCATCAGGAAAGCTGTACGGTTTAGGGCCAGGTAAAAGTGTCCAAAAAAACTTTTTACCGCAATCTTCATCTGATTTTATATATGCAATTATTATTGAAGAATATGGTCTTGTGGGCGGAGTTGGAGTAATTGTCTTGTACTTGTTGTTGCTATTTCGTTTTGTTGTGGCTTCTCATAAAGCCAATAGCCTTTTTGGAAAATTACTGGTCGTAGGTTTAGGTTTTCCTATGGTTTTTCAGGCCATGGTAAATATGGCAGTTGCTGTTGAACTATTGCCTGTTACAGGGCAAACGTTGCCGCTTATAAGTAGTGGAGGTAGCTCCATTTGGATGACTTGTTTTGCATTAGGGATTATTATTAGTGTGACCAAAAAGGAGGAAGAAATAGCAGAAGAAAAAAAGGATGCTGCAAAAAGAGAAGAAGCGTTGCAAAAACTCATTGATAGAGAGCTTGATGAAGAGTATGAAGTGGTGCAGGATTATTCCATCGAGGATAAAGCTATAAATCCCATGAAGGCAGTGTTTAATAAATAGGATTCGAAATTTTTTTAAAATGAAACAATATAAATTCATACTTAGCGGCGGAGGAACTGGCGGACATATTTATCCGGCAATTGCTATTGCTAATGAATTAAAATTGCGTTTTCCAGATGCTGAATTCTTATTTGTTGGAGCTCAGGACAAGATGGAAATGCAAAAAGTGCCTCAAGCGGGTTATGTTATAAAAGGATTATGGATCGCAGGATTACAACGTAAAATAACTCTTGATAATATTTTGTTTCCTGTAAAAGTACTTTCTAGCCTGTGGCGCTCTAGATCAATCATAAAAGAGTTTAAGCCAGATGTTGTAATAGGTACTGGTGGATTTGCAAGTGGGCCATTATTGCAATCAGCAGGGATGAGTGGTATTCCTACCTTGATTCAAGAACAAAATTCCTTTCCAGGAATTACAAATAAATTATTGAGTAAAAAGGCTAGTAAAATTTGTGTAGCATACGAAAATCTGGAACGGTTTTTTCCACAAGGCAAAATCATTCTAACAGGAAATCCAGTTCGTCAAGATTTATTAGATATCGATTCTAAAAGAAGTGAAGCTATATCGTATTTTAATTTAGACGATAATAAAAAAACACTTCTAGTTTTGGGTGGAAGTTTAGGTTCAAGACGAATTAATCAGCTTATTGAAAAAGAACTTGATTTTTTAATTGCCTCAGGAGTACAAGTTTTTTGGCAATGTGGTAATTTTTATATGGCCGAGTATAAACATTTTTCTGACAGGGAAAATGTTCAAGTAGTTTCGTTTATTGACAGAATGGATTTAATTTATGCTGCTGCTGATTTTGTGATTTCGCGTGCAGGTGCATCATCAGTATCTGAATTGTGCTTGGTAGCTAAACCCACAATTTTTATACCATCGCCTAATGTAGCCGAAGATCATCAAACCAAAAATGGTAAAGCAATTGTAGATAATGGCGGAGCTTTACTTATTAAAGAAAGTGAGTTGGATTTAAGTTTCGAATCTGTTTTCAATAAACTTATTCATGATCATCAACTTCAAATAAATTTGAGTAATAACATGAAAAAATTGGCTAAACCTAATGCAACAAAAGACATTGTGGATGCCATTGTAACATTGTTAAAATAAAATAGAGATAAAGTAGTTTAATACTATCAGAATACAACAAAAATGAATTTAAATAACATACATAACGTTTATTTTATAGGCATCGGAGGAATCGGGATGAGCAATCTTGCTCGTTATTTTAAAACATTAGGAAAGCAAGTTTCTGGATATGATAAAACCCCTTCAAGTCTTACAAATGAATTAGTAGCGTCTGGAATTTCAATTCATTTTGAGGATGATGTTCAATTGATTCCAAAAGATTTCTTGATCAGTAATACACTTGTAGTAGTAACTCCGGCTGTGCCAAAAACGCATTCTGAATGGTGTTTTTTCTTAGAACAAGGATATGAGATAAAAAAGAGAGCGGAGGTTTTAGGTTTGATTACCGAAAATACGTTTTGTTTTGCAGTAGCAGGAACACATGGTAAGACAACTACATCGGGAATTTTGGGACATATTTTGAATGAAAGCGGTGCTGATGTGACAGCTTTTATAGGTGGCATTGTTGAGAATTACAATTCAAATTTAATAGGCAACGGTAAAACAATTACTGTGGTAGAAGCAGATGAATTTGATCGTTCTTTTTTACATTTGCACCCCAATATTGCTTGCATTACCTCTATGGATGCGGATCATCTAGATATTTATGGGACAAGTGCAGCAATTGAAGAGTCGTTTGTAGAGTTTGCCTCTAAAATAGAAGATAAAAATAATCTTTTCATAACAAAGGATTTGCCATTAGAGGGAATAACCTGCGCCGTAAATGAAGATGCTGTTTATAAAGCGTTTAACGTACGTGTCGGAAATGGAAGTTATGTTTTTGATGTTCAAACACCATCTGGTGTGATGCAGAATTTGCATTTTGGACTTCCAGGAAAGCATAATCTTATGAATGCCTTGATGGCAATTGGTATGGCAAATTTATATGGAACTCCTCAAGATGCTATTGCAAAAGCTATTGCGTCATTTAAGGGTATAAAAAGAAGATTTTCATATCAAATAAAAACGGATCATAAAGTCTATATAGATGATTATGCACACCATCCTACTGAGATTAACGCAGTGCATCAAGCAGTAAGAGAGTTGTATCCTAACCAAAAAGTGTTGGCAATTTTTCAGCCACACTTATTTAGTAGAACTCATGATTTTGGGGATGAGTTTGCCAAAAGTTTATCGGCTTTTGATGAGATTTTGCTTTTGGATATTTATCCTGCTAGAGAATTGCCTATGCCAGGGATAACATCAGATTGGTTGTTGCAAAAAATGACTAATGAGCATAAAGAATTGGTTGAAAAGAAAGATTTAGTTCAAAAGATTGTAAGTAGTGATGCAGCAATTATTGTAACAATTGGTGCGGGAGATATAGGAGAATGGGTGCCAACAATTAAAAAAGCATTAAATGAAACTCTTTAATTGGACAAATGTACGATTAGTACTCATGTTTGTACTGGTGATTTTTTTATTTTCATTCACATCAAAACGAAATGAAAATAGAAAACTGAAGCAATCTACAGTAACATTTGTGGGAGTTAATTCGCCATTTGTTAAACAAGAAATAGTTAATAAATTGTTGATAGAAAATAGTGACAACGTAAGAAGTATTCAAAAAGTTAATTTAGATTTGAATAAACTAGAAACCACTATTGATTCACATGCTATGATTAAAAAATCAGAAGTATATGTGACCATTGATGGCGTGTTGAAAGCAGTGGTAGAACAAAAGACTCCAATTGCTAGGGTGTTTGATAATGGTAAGTCTTTTTATATTGATTATCAAGGCGGTAAAATGCCTTTGTCAGATAACTTTACAGCGAGAGTACCGCTTGTTTCAGGAGCGAGAAATAAAAAAAATAGCGAAGAATTAACAAAATTATTTCGAGTTATTTACGATGATGAATTTTTGAAAAAGAACATCATTGGAATACAAATAATGCCAAATGGTAGCTTAATTATGCACAATAGAAATTTTGATTATCAAATAGATTTTGGTAGTCTAAATTTTGCTGTGTTAAAATTTAGGAATTATAAAGCTTTTTTTCAAAAGGCTGTTTTGGATGGTTCTTTGTATAAATATAAAAAAATTGACCTCCGATTTACGGATCAAGTAGTTTGCACTAAATAATTGATAATGGAAAAAGAGAAGATTGCAGTAGGACTAGATATTGGGACAACTAAGATAGTTGCCATGATAGGCAAAAAAAATGAGTATGGTAAACTGGAAATTTTAGGTTTAGGTAAATCTAAAAGTCTTGGTGTGGCTAGAGGTGTGGTTAATAATATTACACAAACTATACAGTCTATACAACAAGCAATCCAAGATGCCGAAAATAATTCAGGTTTTAAAATTAAAGATGTAGTAGTAGGTATTGCTGGTCAGCACATACGTAGTATTCAACATACAGATTATATTAGTAGACACAATCCAGAAGAAGTAATAGGCGAAAGTGATATACAACTTCTTATTGATCAAGTGAATAAATTAGCCATGTTACCTGGAGAAGAAATTATCCATGTCTTGCCTCAAGAATTTAAAATTGATGGCCAATCAGAGATTAAGGAACCGATAGGAATGTATGGCGGAAGACTTGAAGCAAGTTTTCACGTTGTTGTAGGGCAAGCGGCATCTATAAGAAATGTTGGTCGCTGTATTCAAAGTTCGGGTATTGAGCTTTCTGGGCTTACACTGGAGCCATTAGCGTCTGCTGATGCGGTACTTAGTCAAGAGGAAAAAGAGGCTGGTGTTGCCTTAATTGATATAGGTGGAGGAACCACTGATTTAGCCATTTTTAAAGATGGAATCATTCGTCATACCGCTGTCATCCCTTTTGGAGGGAATGTTATTACTGATGATATTAAGGAAGGATGTTCTATTATTGAAAAGCAAGCCGAGCTTTTAAAAGTGAAGTTTGGATCTGCTTGGCCTGGAGAAAACCGTGACAATGAAATTGTTTCAATACCAGGATTAAGAGGAAGAGAGCCTAAAGAGATCTCGTTAAAAAATCTTTCTAAAATTATTAACGCACGTGTAGTTGAAATAATTGAACAAGTTTTTACCGAAGTGAAAGCTTATGGTCATGAAGATCCAAGAAAGAAATTAATTGCAGGTATTGTATTAACTGGTGGTGGAGCTCAGTTGAAACATATAAAACAACTAGTAGAATATATTACAGGAATGGATACCAGAATAGGATATCCAAATGAGCACCTAGCAGGGAATTCAGATGAGGAAATATCAAGTCCTTTATATGCAACAGCTGTGGGGTTAGTAATGAAAAGTATAGAAAACAAAACTCAAAGTGCAGTACGATTGGATCTTGTTGCTCCAGTAAAAGAGCAACCAGTTTATAGAGCGCCCGTGGCTGTGGCACCAACTCCTGTAAATGAAGTGTCTGAAATTGCAATAGAAGAAGAATACCATATTAAAGAGAAACAACCGGATTCTACCGCAACTAGAATTCAAAAAAACTTCTTCGATCGTTATGTGGATAGGATCAAAGAATTTCTTGATAATGCAGAATAAAACTCAAAAAAGAAGCTAAGAATTAATAATAATTTCAAAAAACCCAAAATTATGCCAAGCAACACAGAATTTGGAAGTATTTCATTTGATTTACCTAAAAACCAATCAAATGTAATAAAAGTTATAGGGGTCGGTGGAGGCGGAAGTAACGCTATCAACCACATGTTTAAGCAAGGAATAAAAGGCGTAGATTTCATAGTGTGTAATACAGATTCTCAAGCTTTACATAGCAGTTCAGTGCCAAATAAAATACAGTTGGGTGTTCATCTTACCGAGGGGTTAGGCGCAGGTGCTAATCCTGATGTAGGACAGCAGTCAGCTATAGAGAGTATCTCCGAGATTGAAAAAATGTTGGATCAAAATACCAAGATGGTTTTTATCACTGCAGGTATGGGTGGTGGAACAGGTACTGGTGCAGCTCCAGTAATTGCTCAACTAGCTAAGGAAAGAGATATTTTAACAGTAGGTATAGTTACGCTACCGTTTCTTTTTGAAGGTAAAGTGCGTCAAGAGCAAGCTTTAATTGGAATTGAAAAATTACGTAAACAAGTAGATTCCTTAATTGTTATAAACAATAACAAACTAAGAGAAGTTTATGGAAACCTTGGTTTTAAAGCAGGATTTTCAAAAGCGGATGAAGTCTTGGCAACTGCTTCACGCGGAATTGCCGAAGTAATTACGCATCACTATACTCAAAATATCGATTTAAGAGATGCTAAAACGGTTTTGTATAATAGTGGAACCGCAATTATGGGTTCATCAGTTTCATCAGGCGAGAACAGAGCAAAAGAGGCTATAATTGCAGCTCTAGATTCGCCATTATTAAACGATAACAAAATTACTGGTGCCAAAAACGTATTGTTGCTTATCGTTTCTGGTACTAATGAAATTACTATCGATGAAATTGGGGAAATCAATGATCACATTCAAAACGAAGCGGGTCATAATGCCAATATCATCATGGGTGTAGGTGAGGATGAGTCTCTTGGTGATGCTATTGCAGTAACTATTATTGCAACAGGATTTGACATAGAACAACAAAATGAGATTGTAAACACAGAGCCTAAAAAGATAATTCATACGCTAGGGGATGAGCAAAAAAGTGTGTACAATTTAATAAACAATTCTGTAACTGCATTTGACTTAAATATGGAGACTCCAAAAGCGTCTTCTGCAAATGATAGAATTGTCTTTGATTTAATGGAGGACGAGGTAGTTGTGAAAACTCCAGCTGTAAACACACCAACGATTAATAATGAGGACTTGGTTGAAATGTCTGATTTTATAAACAATTTAGACGTTACATTCGAAATTGTTTCACCTATTACTGATATCGATTTTATAGTTTCAACTCCAGCAGTAGAGCCACAATTGGTACAAGCAAAAACAACAGAAAAACAAGAGCAAACATCATTTTCATTTGATTTACCTCTTTTTAAATCAGAAGTGTCAGAACAAAAACAAGACAATAACGTAATTTTTGAATTGACAAATGAGACTAAAGAAATTAAAGTAAATGAAGCAGTTCAATTTGTGCCAGTAACTGAGCTTTCAGACAATGGAATTATCAAATATTCACTAGAGGAGTATATGGATGAAGAACCAGAGTTTATGCCAAAAGCTGCAGTAAAAGCAACTGAAGTGGTTACACCAGCTGAATTGAATATCACTTTGAAACAAGTAGATACTACAACAGCTGAGCATATGGATTTTGAAAGCATTGCTCCTACAGAAATGACTATTGAAGAGTCTTTAAGAATGAGAGCTGATGAGCGTAGAAAGAAATTAAAAGATTTCAATTATAAGTTTCATAATAATGTTTCTAAAATTGATGAATATGAGAAAGAACCTGCTTACAAACGATTGGGTATAAATATCTCAAATAATCAAATGAATACTGCAAATTCAAGGATATCTGTTGGTACAGATAGTAACAATGATTTGCAATTGCGTTCTAATAATTCGTATTTACACGATAACGTAGATTAAGGTATTAATTAATTCTAGGAAACCCGAAAATTAATATGATTTTCGGGTTTCTTTTTTTACTACAATCCACCAGATAGCAGTTGCTATTCCCGTTAAAATACTGTAATTTTGTTGAGCCTGAATCCAGCTGTTGTTGCAAGCTTTTTGTACAAAACGCTTTTTTCTACGGTCTTAAAAGAGCTTCTTTCAGTCGCTTTTTAACTCCTAGAAAAAAATTGCTTTTTGCCCTAAAAAGGCTTTTCACGACCATCTGGGGCAGTAAGTAACAGTGCTCTGTAACTGCTGTTTCATTATAATTGAAAAAACAAAGACATAAGATATGAGTTTATCAACATTAATCATGGACGAAATGAAGACCGCCATGAGAGCTAAAGATACCGTTGCACTTGAAGCATTAAGAGCAATAAAATCAGAACTATTACTAGCGCAAACGGCAACAGGATCTAAAGAAGAAATTTCAGAAGACGATGAAGTTAAGTTGTTACAAAAACTTGTAAAAACACGTAAAGAAAGCGCCCGAATCTTCACAGAGCAAAACCGTTTAGATCTTGCTGAGCCAGAACTAGCGCAAATAGCAGTTATTGAGAAATTTTTACCAGCTCAATTGAGTGAGGCAGAAGTAGAAACAGTTATTGCAGCAATTATTGCCGAAACCGGAGCAACAGGTATTGCTTCTATGGGGAAAGTTATGGGATTAGCAGCAGCAAAACTTGGTGGAACTGCTGAAGGGAAAACGATTTCTACAATAGTTAAAAAATTATTGACCTAAATTTTTAGATACAAGATTAACAATTATAAATCTAGAATCGTTAATTACAAATCTCTAATTAAATGGCTGTGTAGTTCAACTGGATAGAATATCAGATTTCGACTCTGAGGGTTGCAGGTTCGAACCCTGTCGCGGCCACTTTTTAACTTTTAAATGCCTTAAAAAATTACAAGTTATCTTGAGTTTTTTGAGGCATTTTTTTAATGAATTACTTTAATATGGTTGTCCAAGTAGTTTTGACAGTTTTTATAGGTCTTTTTTTTCTTTTATTTATACTGTTTAAAGTTATTGAGCCCTCTTATATGATGTTCTTTAATAAGCCATTGTTCATACATTGGTATCCTTTCTCTAAAAGACTGAAGCCACATCAACGTAAAATTTTATCAGACGATTTTCCTTATTACAGTACCTTATCGGCTAAAAGAAAAGAGTATTTTGAACATAGAATACTTATGTTCACAAAACAATATCAATTTATAGGTAAAGATCTTGTAGTTACAGAGCAAATGCGATTGCTAATAGCAGCTACTTATGTCATGCTTACCTTTGGGATGCGTAATTATCTTGTTCCGTTGTTCAAGCGAATTGTAATTTATCCTACGGTATACTTCTCAACCGAAAATGAAGTTTTTCACAAAGGCGAGTTTAATCCCATGATGAAAGCAGTAGTTTTTTCATGGGAGGATTTTATCTTAGGTCATTTAAGTTCAACTGATAATTTGAATCTAGGATTACATGAATTTACGCATGTACTGCATTTTCATTGTATGAAAAATAACGATCCCAGTTCTATTATCTTTTTTGATGCCTTTAATGAAGTAGTCAAGTATTTTTCTGATTCGGTTTTAAGCTCTTCATTAAGCGATGCTCAGTATTTTAGATCCTATGCGTATGAAAATCAATTTGAATTCTTGGCAGTAGTTTTAGAACATTTCTTTGAAACGCCAGCTCAATTTAAAACTGTACATCCAGATTTGTATGATCATGTTGTCACCATGATAAACTACAAAGAAAATCAATAAAAATGGCGCACTGGGCGCCATTTTGTATTAAAAAGTAGTAAGCTTTTTTAGATCTTGAATTGTTTGTACAGGGTCTGTTGCTTTAAAAACAAAACTTCCTGCAACAAGAACATCCGCTCCTGCTTCAACAAGTTGTTTTGCATTAGCACTAGTTACACCACCGTCAACTTCAATTAGGGTGTTGGCTCCTTTTCTTGTAATTAAGGCTTTTAGTTTTTCAACTTTAGAATAGGTGTTTTCAATGAAAGATTGTCCGCCAAAACCAGGATTTACACTCATGATGCAAACCAAATCAATGTCATTAATCACATCTTCTAACAAATCAATTGAAGTATGCGGGTTAATGGCAACTCCGGCTTTCATTCCTTCTGCTTTTATGGCCTGTAGTGTTCTGTGCAAGTGTGTACACGCTTCGTAATGTACGCTAAGGATATTGGCTCCAAGTCCAGCAAATGTTTTGATGTAGCGATCTGGATCTACAATCATTAAATGGACATCAATAGTTTTTGTAGCGTGTTTAGCAATGGCTTCAAGTACTGGCATTCCGTATGAAATATTAGGTACAAAAACGCCGTCCATGATGTCTATATGAAACCAATCGGCTTCACTATTGTTGATCATTTCAATGTCGCGCTGTAGGTTTCCAAAGTCAGCTGCTAATACTGATGGAGCAATAAGTGTATTTTTCATTGTGTAGTTGTTTAATCTGAATTTGTTTCAGATTCTTTAGTTGTTGTTTGTGCAAAAATAGTTTTTTTAGACCAATTGCAGTAATTTTTCATTAAGAAGAAATACCGTCTTTTTGTAACGAAGGTAGCGTAAGGGATAGCAGCGGCATCCTCGTAGTGCAACGAAGAGATATAGCGAATAGCCCGACCCGAAGTTTTTACGGAGGGTTACGCAGTGGGAGTTATCAGTATTCAGTGAACAGTAATCAGTAAATAGTGATTTAAGATTTGTGGTTTTATTGAAAAAAATAAAACCTCGGTAATCAGCCGAGGTTTCAATCATCAATCAAAAAACGAACAGTTAATCAGACTGTTGTTTGCTTTAAAAAAGTTTTAAGTTTAAGGTTTCAAGATGTTTTGAGCAACTTGAAACTTTAAACTTGAAACAAATATAGTTATCCTAAATAGGTTTTTAAAATTTTACTTCTAGAAGTATGTTTTAATCTACGGATTGCTTTTTCCTTGATTTGACGTACACGCTCACGAGTTAGGTCGAAAGTTTCTCCAATTTCTTCTAATGTCATTGGGTGTTGGTCGCCAAGACCAAAGTACAAACGAACTACATCAGCCTCACGAGGTGTAAGAGTTTCAAGAGAACGCTCAATTTCGGTACGCAATGACTCGTGAATTAACTCTCTATCTGGGTTTGGAGACTCTCCAGAACGCAATACATCGTAAAGGTTAGAATCTTCACCTTCTACAAGTGGAGCATCCATAGATAAGTGACGACCAGAGTTTTTCATAGACTCTTTTACATCATTTACGGTCATGTCAAGTTCTTTTGCAATTTCCTCAGCAGATGGCGGACGCTCGTTAGATTGCTCTAATAACGCATACATCTTGTTGATTTTATTGATAGAACCAATTTTGTTTAATGGCAAACGTACAATACGAGACTGCTCAGCCAAAGCTTGCAAAATCGATTGACGAATCCACCATACAGCATATGAAATGAATTTGAAACCACGAGTTTCATCAAAACGTTGTGCTGCTTTTATAAGTCCAAGATTTCCTTCGTTAATTAAATCAGGAAGAGTTAAACCTTGGTTTTGATATTGTTTTGCCACCGATACTACGAAACGTAAGTTGGCTTTTGTTAATTTCTCTAAGGCGCGCTGATCACCAGCTTTAATCTTTTGTGCTAACTCTACCTCTTCATCAGCCGTGATAAGATCAACTTTTCCAATTTCTTGTAAGTATTTGTCTAATGATGCAGTTTCACGATTCGTTACCTGCTTGGTAATTTTAAGTTGTCTCATGGTGTTGTCTCCTCAATTTTAAAGTGTACAAATAGTTATACGTAAGGAGTTGCAAAAAAGTTACATTTATTTTTAAATTTTATTTTAAAATGTTTTTTTGGGCATTTTCGCCGCGGCGAATCGGGCTATACGTTACAATCTTTTTATGTGCCGTAGCGCATAAAAAGGATTTCCGCTACTATCCCTAATGCGATTTCGTTTTTTTACGACGTTTTGTGTTTTTAGAAAACAAAAATCCCGTTCGCTAATGCGAACGGGATTTTCTATAAATAAACCTTTAGTAAACTAAGATCTGATTACTCTTTTTTCTCCTCGCGTGGAGGTCTAGCGATAAGTGCTTTACGAGACACTTTTTCTTTTCTAGTTTTTGGATCAAGTCCTAGGTATTTCACTTGAAACACATCGCCCATGTTTACAACATCAGTAACGTTTTCAGTTCTTTCCCAAGCTAGTTCAGATACGTGTAACAATACTTCGTTTCCTGGAGCTGCTGTATATTCTACAACCGCACCAAAATCAAGCATTTTTATTACTTTCACTTCGTAAGCTTCACCCATTTGTGGCTTGAAAGTGATTGATTGAATTTTAGCTAATACTGCTTCAATTCCAGCAGGATCAGTACCTAAAATTTCAATTACACCTTGCTCGTCTACCTCGTTGATTACAATAGTAGTTCCTGTAGCTTTTTGTAATTCTTGAATCACTTTTCCACCAGGTCCAATTAAAGCACCAATAAAGTTACCAGGAATAGTTCTGGTGATGATTTTTGGAGCGTATGGTTTTACATCTTCTTTTGGAGCAGCAAGAGTTTCAATTAATTTTCCAAGAATATGCAAACGACCGTCACGAGCTTGTGCCAATGCTGCTTCCATAATCTCATATTTCAATCCGTCAATCTTAATGTCCATTTGACAAGCAGTAATTCCTACAGAAGTTCCCGTTACTTTGAAATCCATATCTCCTAAGTGATCTTCATCACCAAGAATATCAGACAATACAGCAAAACGTTCTCCATCAGTAATTAATCCCATTGCAATTCCAGAAACTGGACGAATCATTTGGATACCAGCATCCATTAATGATAATGTTCCAGCACAAACCGTAGCCATAGAAGACGAACCATTCGATTCTAATACTTCAGAAACTACACGAATTGTATAAGGACAATCAGCAGGAATCATATTTTTCAAGGCACGTTGTGCCAAGTTTCCGTGACCAACTTCTCTTCTTGAAGTTCCTCTTAAAGGACGAGCTTCACCAGTTGAGAAAGGAGGGAAGTTGTAGTGTAGGTAGAATTTTTCTTCACCTTGTTCAGATGGAGAGTCAATTTGATTAGCTTCTCTAGAAGTTCCTAAAGTAGCTGTAGCCAAAGCTTGTGTTTCTCCACGTGTAAACAATGCAGATCCGTGTACTGATGGTAAATAATCTACCTCACACCAGATTGGTCTGATTTCTGTAGTTTTTCTTCCGTCTAAACGAGTTCCTAAATCTAGGGTTACGTTACGAACAGCTTCTTTATTGGTTTTGTAGAAATATTTAGAAACTAAATCTCCATTTTCAGCCAATTCTTCTTCAGTAAATAAAGCTTTTACTTCTTCTTTTACTTCTGCAAATGCAGCAGTACGTTCTTGTTTAGAAGAACCTTTGCTTGCAATAGCATATATTTTATCGTAAGCTGCTTCTTTTACCTTAGCGTAAATAGCTTCGTCTGATTTTTCATTTTCGTATTCACGTACTTCTTTTTTCCCAAAAGCAGCAGCTAATCTTTCTTGCGCAGCAATTTGTACTTTAATGTGTTCGTGAGCAAATTTAATTGCTTCTAACATTTCTGCTTCTGAAATCTCTTTCATTTCACCTTCTACCATGGCGATAGAATCGGTTGAAGCTCCAATCATCATATCAATATCTGACAATGCTAATTGTGCACGAGAAGGGTTGATAATGAATTTACCATCAATACGACCAACTCTAGCTTCAGAAATTAAAGTTTCAAATGGAATATCAGACAATGCAAGCGCTGCCGAAGCTGCTAATCCTGCTAATGCATCTGGCATTACATCCTCATCATGAGACATCAATTGAATCATAACTTGAACTTCAGCATGGTAATCATCTGGGAAAAGCGGACGCAATACACGGTCTACCAATCTCATGGTTAATACTTCGCTATCACTAGGGCGTGCTTCTCTTTTGAAGAAACCACCAGGAAAACGACCTGCTGCAGCAAATTTTTCACGATAATCTACCGTTAAAGGTAAAAAATCAATACCTGGACTTGCTTTTCTTGCGGAAACAACTGTACCTAAAATAACAGTTTTTCCAATTCTTACTACTACAGATCCATCAGCTTGTTTGGCTAAACGACCTGTCTCGATTGTGATGCTTCTGCCATCACCTAAATCGATACTTTCTACAAATAATTGTGGAATCATAAATTTAATTTTTTAGTTAAACATGGGTTCTAGTTGTGTTGTAGTTGTTGTTGTGCGTAGTTAATGCCTAAAACCCAATGAAAAACCAAACTTTTTTTAATAATCAATTCAAATGGATTGATTTTGTGGTTTTGTCTTAGCTCTAATCCCTTTTGTGTCAGGACTTCTGTAATGATTTAAGACAATAATATATAAAATAAAAAAAGAGGCACTTTCGCACCTCTTTCCTATTGATTATTTTCTGATATTCAATACTTTGATAATTTCACGGTATCTGTTGATTTCTTTCTTTTTCAAGTAATCTAACAACGATCTTCTTTTACCTACTAATAGTACTAATGAACGCTCTGTGTTGTAATCATGACGATTTTTTTTCAAGTGCTCAGTTAAGTGGCTAATTCTGTAAGTAAACAAAGCGATTTGCGCTTCAGCTTTTCCAGTATTCGTTTTTTCTCCGTGTTGTGCGAAGATTTCTTCTTTAATCTCTTTAGTTAAATACATTCCAATATTATTTAATGATTCTTATGTATGTCTGCCATCTATTGGTAGACGGGTGCAAAAGTATAAAATAATTATGAATAAGGAAACAATAATCGGCATTTATTTTGATAAGGATTGAACCACATATTAGTTTGGTAGATGTAATTTTATTTTTATTGGAAAGTTATAGGTAGAGTAAAATGTGTTTTTACCAACATTCCTCTATATTTACCCGGAATCCAATTTTCGTATTTTGAAATTAACTTCAAGGCATTCTCGGTAACGCCAAACTGATCTTGTGAATAGGCCGAAACATTTTCTAGTGCCCCTTTCTCGTTTACATCAAAAATCACTAGTATTTTACCAGTAACATAACCATCGATGTTTTTTGGGATTACACCGCAATTTTTCACATAGCTATAAAAATCATTCATCCCTTTTTTAGGGCTTGCTGTCTCTCTAATTAAATTGTAAGAGTACTTATTATTCAGTGAGTCGATGCTATTTCCAGAGGTTAATTTACCTTTGTTATATTGTTCTGTGAATTCAACTTTTTCATCAATAATACGACCTTTCCAAATACCTTCTTTTACAAAGTTTTTAATAACACCGAAAGATGTTTCATTGTCCGATTCTTGGTCAACATATTCCCCTTCGCCATTAGTAACTTTTTGAACATTGTTTTCATCAAAAAAGTTTAGAATTTTAATAATAGACTCTTTTTTGTTTTTACTGACCTCAATTTCTGATTCTAATTTGAAAAGTCCATTTTCATGGTAATAATATTGTTTGTCAATTAATTTGTTATTCTCATAATTTGCAATTCTCTTTTTTTTACCATTTTCATAGTAATACAAACATTTAC
>NZ_MTCA01000152.1:0-7610 GCF_002150205.1 Flavobacterium sp. FPG59
CTATTAAAAAAATAAAAAAAAACTACATGATAAAATATGTATCATGTAGTTTTCCTAAGTTGGCTTTAACCACATTTTTATTGTACTCTCACAATTTGTTTTATTTAAAGCAATTACTTTAAATTATTTCGGCGTTTATACCGGCTTCTAGTAATTGTGTACATTGCATTTTTAATTTATCATACGGACCGGTTTTTACGGTACATTTTCCGTTGTAGTGAACAATCAATGAGCATTGTTCTGCTTGTTCTGGAGTGTGATCACAAACTCTTATTAAGGTTTCTATAACGTGGTCAAAAGTATTTACATCATCATTGTAAACTACAATTTCATTATTAAATGCAATAGATTCTTTTACACTTACTCGCTCTCTTACTTTTTCTTTTGTACTCATCTTAATGTTTTTAAATTATTAAAAAAACCGAATGAATTATTTGGTGTACTTTAAAGAAACCCAATTATTTCTTTGAAATTTCTTGATGTATTTTAAACCATTTTCTTGGCAGGAAGCATCAATAAAGGGGATGTCTTCTTCATAAAAACCACTTAGCAACAAAGTTCCGTTTGTGTTTAAACTCTTAACATACGCACTCATGTCATTAAGTAAAATGTTACGGTTGATATTTGCAATTATTAAATCGTAGTTTTTACCTTCAAGTAATGCAGCTTCACCTTCATAAACGGTAATATGAGTACAATTATTGCGTTCTGCATTTTCTATTGAGTTAAGATAACACCAGTTGTCTATATCAATGGCATCAATCGGTTGAGCTCCTTTCATTTCGGCAAGAATGGCAAGAATGGCAGTACCACAACCCATGTCAAGTGTTTTTAAACCCCTAACATCCATCTCTAGTAAGTGCTGAATCATCATGTGTGTCGTCTCATGGTGACCGGTTCCAAAACTCATTTTCGGTTCTATAATGATATCGTATTCTGCATCGGTTTTTGGATGAAAAGGCGCTCTTACATGGCATTTTCCATCGACATCAATAGGATCAAAGTTTTTTTCCCATTCTTCATTCCAGTTTACTTGCTCAATTTCTTCAAAAGTGTAATCAATTGTAAACTCCTCAGATTGCAGTATTTGAATGTCATCTAATATCATTTCGTCCCATAAATCCTTTTGAACAAAAGCTGAAATTCCATTTTCAGTTTCAGTAAAACTTTCAAATGCTTTTTCGCCTAATTCAGCAATGAGTATTTCAGACCCAATTTCTTTCGGGCTAATTGTAAAATGATATCCAATATATATGTTTGACATGATAGTTTTTTTACAAAGGTAAGAATCACACACTAATTGGCATTTGTAATTTAAAAATTATTTTACATTTGTACATTAAACATTGTTTTATAATGAAAAAACTTATTTTACTACTATTCCTTATGACTGGAGTAGTTGTCTTTGCTCAAGTTTCAATACAACAAAACAAGCAGGATAATGATTTAAAATTATCTGCTTTGCCATATTATAGTTTTGGAAAAGGTATTGGTATCACTTCTCCTGATAGTTTATTTCAAATGAATATTCGTTTTAGAATACAAAACAGAGTATCCTACATAAATAATGAAGATGAACCAGCAGGATACGACGGTCAAATACGCAGGTTGAGATTGCGTTTTGATGGATATGTGGGTTCACCAAAGTTTTTATATGCCGTTCAGCTTTCATTTGCTCCTGGTGATGTAGGTGAAATCAAAGATGGAGAAAATCTAAATATAATAAGAGATGCTGTTGTTTTTTATAGACCTAACAAAAATTGGAATTTAAGTTTTGGACAAACTAAACTGCCTGGGAACAGACAACGTGTAAACTCATCAGGGGGATTACAACTTACAGATAGGTCAATTAATAATACTAAGTTTACTATTGATAGGGATTTTGGTTTTCAGGTACACAACTTGAATGAGTTTCAAAATAGTTTTTCATACAATTTTAAAGGAGCGTTATCTACTGGTGAAGGTAGAAATATAACTGGAAATGCTGACTCAGGTATTGCAGTTACAACTAAAGTTGAGTTGTTTCCTTTTGGAGCCTTTTCAAGAGATGGTACTTATTTTGAGGGCGACATTGTGCGTGAACAAAAACCTAAATTTATGTTGTCTGGCGCTTTTCAGCAAAATAATAATGCAAAACGTACACAGGGTCAATTAGGAAATGATTTATTTCAAGAAAGAACAATGAAATCCGTTTTGATTGATGCAATGTTTAAGTACAACGGGTGGGCTGCAATGTCTAGCTATATGTCACGTTCAACATCAAAAAATGCAATTACTATCAACCCATTAGATAATTCTCAAGTGAGTTATGCTTTTGTAGGTGAAGGATTTGATTATCAATTGAGTTATAATTTTCCATCAAATTATGAATTCATAGGCCGTTTCTCTAATCAAAAAGTGGGTGATGATATTAAAACTTTAGCTCCTAATGCCAAACAATACAGTATCGGTGTGACTAAGTATATTTGGGAACATGCTTTTAAAGTACAAAGTGAACTCACTTTTGATACACTTCATTATTATAATGGAGACAAAAGAAACAATTGGTTTTTGCGCTTTCAAATAGAAATTGGAATATAAAAAAAGCGGTGCATCTAGAATGTACCGCTTTTAGTTTAAGATTATATGGATTTATATTGCATTTACAATTGCAACAAAATCATCAGCTTTTAATGCTGCTCCTCCTATTAATCCACCATCAACATCTGGCTTTGAGAATATTTCAACAGCATTGTCTGGTTTTACGCTACCACCGTAAAGTATAGATACATTGTCAGCAATATCATTTCCAAAAGATTTTCTTACGGTTTCTCTTATGAATTCGTGCATTTCTTGTGCTTGATCTGGAGAGGCTGTTTCTCCAGTTCCAATTGCCCAAACGGGTTCATAAGCCAAAACAATTTTGTCCCAATCTTTTGCTTCAATGTGAAACAATCCATCACGCAATTGATTTTCTACTATGTTGAAATGGTTTCCAGTTTGTCTGTCTTTTAATTCTTCGCCAAAGCAGAATAAAACAGTCATTTCATGTCTTAAAGCAGTATCCACTTTTGCAGCAATCACAGCGTCAGTTTCGTGAAACATAGCTCTTCTTTCTGAATGCCCCAAGATGACATTTGTAACACCCACACTTTTCAACATATCTGCCGAAATTTCTCCTGTAAATGCACCGCCCTCTGCTGCATGAAGATTTTGAGCTGCAACTTCAATATTGGTAAACTCTAAGTGATCCACTGCTGATGCTAGGTTAACAAATGTAGGTGCAACCATAACATGTGCATTTGTTTCAGTTGGTAACTTTGCAATTAACTCGTTCAATAAATCCTCAGTTTGTTCTGCATTTTTATGCATTTTCCAATTTCCAGCTACAATTTTTTTTCTCATGGTACGGTTTTCTTATAAATTTATAATGCTAAAAGCATTTTGATTGTTATTTTTTTAAACTTTTTAAAGTTTCATTTATTTTTTCAAAATCTGTCTCTATAGCGCGGTACAAAACAATTTTTCCATTTTTGTCCACTATAATGTATCTCGGAATCCAGTCAACATCAACTTCTTTAGCAAATACACCTTTCATTTGGTCATTAGCCATGTAATGATCTCCTTTAAGTTGATGTTTTTCAATGCCTTCTTTCCATTTGTCTGCAGTTTTATCCATTGATATAAACACATAATCAACATCTTGATTATTGGCTTGAAGCTCTTTTAATTTTGGCATTGCTTTTACACAGTCACCGCACCATGAAGCCCATACTTCTATTACAAGTGTTTTTCCTTTGTGTTTTTTTAGAATGTTTTTGAATGCTACTTGACTGCCATTAGTTGCTAGCAATGTTTCGGTCAATGCTTTCTTTGTGAATTCAGTTTTTTGAGCATTTGTAGTGCAAGAAAAGGTTGAAAATACTACTAATAAAGCTATTATTTTTTTCATTTTTATATTTGTTTTAAACAAAGTTAATCAAAGAATTTGAAAGCTGTAGTCCTAAAAATAGAATTTGATGTCATTTTTCGAAATTAATACTACAATATCGATATAGTTTAAGATCGTACAATTATTTTGATGTATCGCTATTTCAGAATGAGAGCTTGAAGCAAAAAAAAACTCGATGGAAAAACCAACGAGCCTTAATTTTTTAGTGTATCTACTATTAGATTACTACAACTTGGACTGCAATTAATCCTTTTTTTCCATTTTCTAATTCAAATTCTACTGTATCACCTTCGCGAATTTGATCGACTACGCCAGAAATGTGTACAAAATGATCTGTTCCTGAACCTTCTTCAGTAATGAATCCGAACCCTTTAGCTTCATTGAAGAATTTAACTACTCCTTTACTCATGTTTTTGTTTTTTTATTAATAAAGAATAAAATTACAATTAAAATTGATAGTAACTCTATTTAAAGTTGTAAAGATTATAAATGCTTTATAATAATGTAGTATTTCTTCAAATAGTTACAAAAACAAAAAAGTCTTAAAGGGTATTTACTTTAAGACTTTTTTCTTGAAACATAGTATGAAATTATAATTTTAATTGATCAATATCATTATGATGAACTTTTTGAGTGACAGTTCCTTTATCTAGAATTATGATACTTGGATTTGCTCTTTCAATGGTTTTAACCGTAATTGCATCACAAAAATAAAAGTCAAATGTAAAATTGAATTTTTTCTTGGCAGACTCTAGTTTTTCCGGAGTAGAGGCAGTTAAACCAACTACTTTATATCCTTTGGTTACAGCTTGTTGTTTTAGTTTTTCTACTTTTTGCATCCCAGTTGCGTCGGCTAAATCTAAGTCATACGCTGTAATCATGATGAGTTTTGGTTCTTGAAGAAATTCATCCTTATAATCAGCGTCTTCTTTTTCCATTGTAAAATCATGAATAGGAGATACGTACCCTTCAGAAATTACTTTGTCTTTACGATCCACAAAAACAGCACCCTCAGGAATTGACATTAAATCTTTTTCGGTAAATTCTTTTTCTACACCACCCACTTTGTAAATGAATATCATTTCAACAACTGATTTTTGAGCACCATCAGGAATTCGCATTCCTTTTTGAATGTTATTCCCTACTTTGTAAGGTCTAAAATCAATTATTGGTAAATGGTTAAGTACCCAATAACCCATGAAGCAACAAGCTAAGATGCTCAATATAAAAATAGCGTTTTGAAGAATTCCAGGAAACAATGGTTTTACTAGTTTTTTGTTGAAAAACAAGACAAGTATAAAGAACAATAATACAATGTCTTTAGTGAAGGATTGCCAAGGGGTTAGTTTTAAAGCATCGCCAAAACAACCACAATCTTTAACCACATTAAAATAAGCGGAGTAAAAGGTTAAAAAGGTAAACAAAACAATTAGTATAAGTAAACTCCAAATTGTAAATTTAGATTTGTAACCAATGAGTAACATGATTCCTAAAACCACCTCTAGAATCACAAGGAATAATGCAAGTGATAATGAAAGCGGTATAAAAATAGGCATATTAAAAACAGGTTCGCTAAAATATTCCGCTAGTTTGTATGAAAACCCTACAGGATCGTTGAGTTTTATCAATCCTGAAATAATGAACAGGATTCCAACAAAAATTCTTGAAAATTGAGTTATTATATTTTTCATATTGAGTACTTAGTAGTTCTTATTTATTTCCAAAACCCATTAAAATTAAGGCAAAAACAGCATAATTTATCATGTCTTGATAATTAGCATCTATCCCTTCAGAGACTAATGTTTTTCCTTTATTGTCTTCAATTTGCTTCACGCGAAGTAATTTTTGTAAAATCAAATCAGTAAGAGAACTTACGCGCATTTCACGCCATGCTTCTCCATAATCATGATTTTTATCCTCCATGAGTTTTTTAGTCAATTCAATTTTAGCATCGTATAATTGAGTAGCATGTGTCACTTCTAAATCGGGTTGATCTACCACTCCAAGCTCTAGTTGAATCAAAGCCATGATGGAGTAGTTTATAATTCCTATAAATTCACCAGTTTCATCTTCATCAATTTTACGAACTTCATTTTCTTGTAAACTTCTAATTCTTTGGGCCTTGATGTAAATTTGATCTGTTAACGAAGGAAGTCTAAGTATGCGCCAAGCACAACCGTAATCTTTCATTTTGTTAACAAATAAGGTTCTACAAATGGTAATAACCCCGTCATATTCTTTTGAAGTATTCTTCATTATTGATGTATATTTGTATTCAAATTTTTTCAAAAGTAAAGAATTAAGATTGAAGTACAAAGTACAAATATGCTTAACCACACATAGAGTATTATCCTTGAATGCAAATGATGTTTGTATTTGCACTTTTATCTATAAACAAACACTGAAAACCACAAGATGACTATAAATTGCAAAGGATTACTTACTGACTTGTCAACGCCCAAAGTAATGGGAGTTTTGAATGTAACACCTAATTCTTTTTTTGATGGTGGAAAATATAAAAATGAATCAGATATTCTTTCTCAAGTTGAGAAAATGCGAATTGACGGTGCAACTTTTATAGATATTGGAGCGTATTCAAGTAAACCAAATGCTGAATTTGTTTCGGAAAAGGAAGAAATTTCTAGAGTTGTGCCTGTTGTAGATTTGGTTCTAAAACATTTTCCAGATACAATTCTTTCCATAGATACTTTTAGAAGCGAAGTTGCTCGGGCCACACTTGAGAATGGCGCAGCCCTAATAAACGATATTTCCGCAGGGAATTTAGATACTAAAATGCTTGAAACCATCGCTAAGTATAACGTTCCTTATATAATGATGCACATGCGGGGAAATCCTCAAACTATGGAAACACTCACGGACTATGACGATATTGTAAAAGAAATGATGTTTTATTTTTCTGAAAAATTAGCATTTGCAAGAAGTTTGGGGATTAATGATATAATTGTTGATCCAGGTTTTGGCTTTGCCAAAACTACGGCTCAAAACTTTGAAGTTTTTAGTAAATTAGAATTATTTTCTAGTTTAAATGTCCCCGTTTTAGCTGGGGTATCAAGAAAATCTATGATTTATAAATCATTAAATTGTTCAGCTCAGGATGCACTCAATGGCACAACTGTTATGAATACTTTGGCATTGACCAAGGGTGCCAAAATTCTACGTGTACACGATGTTAAAGAAGCTATGGAATGTGTGACTTTGTACAACAAACTTAATTCATAAAAGATGAAATATTTTATAGTTATTGCATTATTTGTGTTGGTTTCATGCGGAAAACAAGAGGAGGTTTTGTTACCGAAGTCTAATTTGACTATTGTTAAGGATGTAAAGGATTTATCACCTATTTATATTTTTTTTGAGACAAAGGGCATAGATACACTGGCAGTAGTGAATAGAAAAAACAGTATTATTTCGACTAATTGGATTTTAAATGTGGATAAACGCTTGCCGCTACGACTTGTAATCCCAGAAATAATAAAATTGCAGCAAAAAAAGCGAGAAGATAAAGCACACAAGAATGAAAAGGCCGAAAATTATTATTCCTATGCAGATACGATCGGTAAAAATCTAGCTTTTATTCCTTTTACCAATGTGTATTATAAAACGGAAAAACCAATTGGAACCATCATATTTATCAATAAGAATAATGAGATTTTAATTG
>NZ_MTCA01000075.1:0-13235 GCF_002150205.1 Flavobacterium sp. FPG59
CCTTAGAGCCAAGAAAAAAAGTTATTGAAGTGGGTACAGACTTAGCTAAGACCTTGGATATACCAATACTTTATTTTGATTTAGACAAGTCATTTATTCGAAAAGATGCGGCATTTGAGCTAGAAAAAGTATTAGCAGTGATGCAACAATACCCAAAGATGACCATCGATATTAGATCCCATACAGATTGCAGACAAACCGTAGCTTACAACCAAGCACTATCTGATAGAAGAGCTAAATCAACGAAAGCCTGGTTGATCAAAAATGGCATAGCTGCAAATAGATTAACTGCAAAAGGATACGGCGAATCACAACTTGTAAACGATTGCGGATGTGAACCAACGAACCAATCAAATTGTACAGAGGCACAACATCAAGCCAATAGAAGAAGTGAGTTTATTATTGTATCTATGCAATAAATCTTCTCTAAACAACAAAAATCTAAAAAGGCTCATAACGGGATAGCCTTTTTTGTTGGTTGAAGAATTAGATAAATGAATGATAGAGTAGGAGTCTATTAAATATAATACTGATAGTTTCTCTCGCTTTTTATAGCGTATGTGTTTTACTGTAATTAACCATTAAATTCACAAACTTACTATAGCTTTCCATGCCGTCTTTTTGTTGATTGATCTTCAAGAATTGGTCATAGAAAGCATGAAAACCTTTGTCAATAAAGGTGTCGTATTGCTTCCAGAATTGCTCACTTTCTTTGTAGTTTTTTAAAACACCGGGATGTATGGTTTTTAGTAGTTGTTTGTAAATGCCTTCATCTCGTATTTGCCAATTTCCTAGACAATAGCGTAAAGCCATACTGTAACCGGAATATTGGATGTAAGCATCTTCATTTTCAACAGAAGCTAGGAATCCAATGAAATTACATTCACTTTCACTAGCATAACCCATTTGGTGTGCCATCTCGTGATTTACAGTCATAGGAAAACCATAAAGCGGTACGAGATCATTTACCTGAGCCTCATTTGTAAAAGGATTTAAATAACCTCCAAATCCCATGTAGGTCAAGGGTAGACTAAATAATGATTTTTTGGTGCTAATTGTGTTGAATTTAAAAAAAGAATGCTTTTTTGCAATGGCATGATAACCGTTCAAGCTCTTTTTAAAAATTTGTTCTTGTGTGTACGGAATGGAAACTTTTAAAGCCTTGCTAGTGGTAATGTCATATTGAATAGCATTCGTTTTTGCGATAATCATTTTTGTAAAAACAAGTAAATCGTCATCAGTGTATTCTTTTTTGATTTTCATTTTTTCAAAAAGCGGTTCACGGTAGTAGTTGAGTGCCCAGAGCACATGAAATAAAAAGTAGAGCACAGATGTAAAACTCAGTATATTTAAAAGTGAATTTTTCCAGTGGGATCTCCAAGTTTTTCGATTGTTCCAAAACCATCTCAAAACGCAAAGAATCAAAAAAAAATAAAGACAATCACCAATTGAAAAAGGAATCCTTCCTAAGATTGTGCGCAAGAACTGAGATAATACAGGATACATACCATTGCTGTACCAGCGCTCTATTTGTTCAGGATAAAAAGGAGCAATTTGGAGCAATATAATTTGGATGAGGAAAAAAATCGGGAGAAAATATTTTGTTTTCAAGATAAAAAATTTGAGTTGTAAATATAATTACAATATTAATTAGTGCCTATTGGAATTTAAACTTTGTAACTTTGTATTGTAAAATTAAAACATCAATTACCAATATGAGTCAAGAAATAAGAAATCTAGAGCCAAAGGCACTTTGGAATAAGTTTGCAGATTTAAATGCAGTGCCAAGGCCTTCTAAAAAAGAGGATCGTGTGATTGCTTTCATGAAAAATTTTGGCGAAAGCCTAGGACTTGAAACTTTTGAAGATGAAATTCGAAATGTAATCATAAGAAAACCGGCTTCTCCAGGTATGGAAAACCGTAAAGCAATTGTGCTTCAAGGACATTTAGATATGGTGCATCAAAAAAACGGAGAAACTGTTTTTGATTTTGATACACAAGGAATAGACATGTATGTTGATGGTGACTGGGTTCGTGCTCAAGGTACTACTTTAGGTGCTGACAACGGTTTGGGAGTTGCTGCTATCATGGCTGTTTTAGAAAGTAAAGATATTCCTCATCCAGCTATTGAGGCCTTGTTTACTATAGATGAAGAAACAGGAATGACTGGAGCTCTTAACCTAAAAGGTGGTGTTTTACAGGGACAAATCTTACTGAATTTAGATACAGAGGAAGATGATGAAATTGATATTGGTTGTGCTGGTGGAATAGATGTTACGGCTACTGCAGAATATGATGAAGAGGAAACTCCTGAAGGTTCTGTGGGGTATACCATTACCGTGAAAGGCTTGCAAGGAGGACATTCTGGTATGGATATTCATAAAGGTTTGGGCAATGCCAATAAAATAATGAACCGTTTATTGTTTGATGGTTTTGATAATTTTGGGTTGCAAATCTCCGAAATAAAAGGAGGAAGTTTACGCAATGCAATTCCAAGAGAAAGTGTAGCGAAAGTAATCATTGCCGAGGTGTATGACGAAGCATTTGTGTTTGACATGCAGCAAATTGTAAACGAAATAAAAACCGAACTAAAAACTACGGAGCCTAATCTAGAAGTTGTTTTTGAAAAATTAGAAACAACACCTACTAAGGTAATGCCTTCAATTGCTCAATTTTATTTTGTGAGAGCTATGTATACTGCTCATAACGGAGTGTACAGCATGAGCGCTGATTTTGAAAATCTAGTTGAAACTTCAAATAATATTGCAAAAGTAGTTTTAGGAGATGGGCAACTTTCGGTTCAATGTTTAACGCGATCTTCTGTAGAGACTTCAAAATTTGATTTGGCAAATGGGTTGCGTTCTGCATTTGAATTAATGGGTTGTGAAGTTGAATTTTCAGGTTCTTATCCTGGATGGACTCCAAATTCTAAATCGGAAATTTTAGATGTTTTAGTTCCTCTTTATGAAAAGCAAAACGGTGAAAAACCAAGAGTGGTTGCCTGTCATGCAGGACTTGAATGCGGTATTTTAGGAACAAATTATCCTGAGATGGATATGATTTCTTTTGGCCCAACTATTCATGGTGCACATTCACCTGATGAGAGAGCTAGTATTTCATCATCACAAAAATTCTGGAAATTTTTTGTAGAAATTTTAGCAAATATTCCAGTTAAGTAATCTTAGTAATCAGGAACAGTCTCAGTATTCAGTTTCAAAGAACTGCAAACTGAGACTGTAAACTGATACTGGATATTAATCTCTTTTAGGAGCGTTTTTCTTTTCTCTTTTTTCTTCTTTCTTTTCTTTAGCGGTTTTCAAAGGCTCTTTTTTTACAGTCTTTTTCGCATCCTGACTTTTTGCCATGATAATTTATTTAGTGATTAATGTTCAATTTAGTAAATGTATGTAATATTTTGATTTATTGCCTATTTAATTAATAAATCCCCAATTTTTTTGAATTGAGGATTGATTGGTTTTACTTATGAAATGTTAAATTTATTTTTTCTTTAATATCTTATATTCTTCATAACAGCCACTAATAGCATCCATTATTTGTAGGTCATTAGCCGTTTTAATAAAGGAGTCCGAGTAATTACAACGTTGTAAAATTTCAGGGATTTCATCCTTGTCAATGCCTAAAAGGACTGCTATAGTTTCGCGGTCATATTTAGATTCTAGTAATTTTCGTACGGTATCATCCTTTTTCATTTCTTTTAACTTTTTCAGCTCTTTTGGGTTTTTACCAAAAAAATTATAGAGCATATCCGCTGGATTAAATATGGAACCTAGAACTTTTCCAAAAGCATTAGGGGATACCTGTCCTGCTTCATATCCTTGTGTTAATCCAGAAATACTATAACGGTAATTCTCTCGCACGGGAATGATTTTTGTATCTACTTCAAGATACCCTGTTAGGTTAAAGGGTCTAATGATAACCTCTTCAAGTGCAATGGCTTTCTCTGTAAGTTGAATTTTAGTACTTCGGTTTTTTATCCAGTCATTTGTTACGCGTACTCTCAAGGATTGGAAACCTAAACTCGTGATGTGCAATGTATCATTAACTTGAACATCAATCTCAAAATGTCCGCTTTCATCGGTTGTGGCACCACGTACTTTATTTACGTTGATGATGTTTACACTTGATAAAGGTTGTTTAGTTGTATTACTAAGAATAATTCCATCTACTTTTTGAGAAGGTTCTTTGACTTGAGATTGTGCTGTAATTGAGAATACAGTAAATAAAAAAACTACAAAATATTTCATACTCTAATTTAAGACTTTAAAAGTAATAAATCAGGATTAAATATTTTGTAGTTCCAGTATAATTATAAGAATATTAACTAAACTTAGTCTCTTCTTGGTCTTCTTGGTCTTGGTGCATCACCAAAGCTTTCTGATCTTCTAGGAGCTCTATCAGATGAACCTTCGCTTCTAGATCTGTCAGATGAAAAACCACCTTCTCTTCTTGGAGCTGCTCCTCTATCGCTTCTAAATCCACCTTCTCTAGGTGCTGAACTTCTATCGCTTCTAAATCCGCCAGAACCTTCTCTTCTTGGAGCAAAACTTCCTTCTCTTCTAGGAGCCGAGCTTCTTCCACCAAAACCACCACCAGAATTTCTTCCGTTGTGGTCACGTCTTCCGCCACCGTCATTTTTAGAAATTTCAACATTGATTCTGCGTCCTTCTAGTTGAACGTTATTCAATATTTCCATTACTTTATCGGTATGCTCAGGATCAGTGTTAAAGAAAGAGAAACCTTCTTTTACGTCTACTTTGAAAACGTCATCGCGACCTAAGTCTAATGTTTCTTTTAAATAGTCTTTTAATGACATCCAGTCAAAGTTATCTCTAGAACCGATGTTTACAAAATAACGAGTTGCTCCGCCATTGTTGTTTTCTCTTGGAGCACCATCTCTATCATCACTTCTTTCGCGTCTTTCACCTGATTGAGTTGAAATGTCTCTGTTTTTCTTGTAATAATTGATGAAACGGTTGAATTCTACCGATACCATTTTCTTGATTAACTCTTCTTTTGTTAAGCCTTCAAGTACACTATTAATTGCTGGAAGGTACGTATCAATTTCGTGATCAACCTCAGTATCTTTAATTTTGTTAGCTAAGTGAAGTAATTGAATCTCGCAAATTTCGATTCCAGATGGAATTGATTTTTCTTCAAATTTTTGCTTGATTATTCTTTCAATAGATGAAATTTTACGCAATTCACTTTTAGTAACAATTACAATAGATGTTCCTAAACGACCTGCACGACCAGTACGGCCAGAACGGTGGTTGTACGTTTCAATTTCATCAGGTAATTGGTAGTTTACTACGTGAGTAATGTTATCCACATCAATACCACGAGCAGCTACATCAGTAGCAACAAGCATTTGTATTTGACGACCACGGAATGATTTCATAACTCCATCACGTTGTGCTTGTGATAAATCACCGTGTAATGCAGCAGCACTGTATCCGTCTTCAATTAATTTTTCGGCTACAGCTTGTGTATCTCTTTTGGTACGACAAAAAACTACAGAGAAAATATCTGGGTTAGAATCAGCCAAACGTTTCAAAGCTTCGTAACGGTCACGTGCATTTACTAGGTAAAATTCGTGAGAAACGGTAGCAGAACCTGAATTTTTAGCTCCAACTGTAATTTCAATAGGATCAGTCATGAATTGTTTTCCAATACGCGCTACTTCAGCAGGCATTGTTGCAGAAAACAACCATGTGTTTTTATCGTCTGGCGTAGTAGAAAGGATGTTTACAATATCTTCGTAAAAACCCATGTTCAACATTTCGTCAGCTTCGTCAAGAATACAATAGTTAATTTGAGAAATGTTTACTAAACCTCTATTAATCATATCTTGCATTCTTCCTGGAGTTGCTACAATAATTTGTGCCCCTCTCTTTATGTCTCTCGCTTGTTCTGTAATGCTAGCTCCTCCGTAAACGGCTACTACATTAATACCTTTTTCGTATTTAGAGTAGTTTTTAAGTTCGTTGGTAATCTGCAAACACAACTCGCGTGTTGGAGATAAAATTAATGCTTGTGTGTTTCTGTTGTTAGCATCAATTTTTTGGATAACTGGAAAACCAAAAGCTGCCGTTTTCCCTGTCCCTGTCTGAGCCAACGCCACCATATCTGTATCTTTTTCCAATAATAGGGGAATCGCTTTCTCCTGTACTTCGCTCGGATTTTCAAATCCTAGATCTAAAACCGCCTTCAGTAACGATTCACTCAATCCTAATTGTTCAAATTTATTCATATGTATTTTTAAAATAGGGTGCAAAATTACTCTAAATTATTCATATAAACTAATGCTATTTCAAGATTTAATGATTTATTATAATTTGATTATCAGAAAGTTATGGTTTGTTATTGAATTCAGGACTATTTTTGATACAAAAAATATAGCTTTGCAACTATGTTTTTTAAGTAAAATTTCACAGTTTTTGTTTAACTTTTGTTGCTAAGATGCATTAATAGTTGTTTTGTTGCCTTACCTCTATGGCTGATTTCATTTTTTAGTTCCAATGGTAATTGTGCAAAAGTTTCGGTAAATCCTTCTGGTTGGAATATAGGATCGTAGCCAAATCCTTGATTTCCAATTTTTTCTAACGTAATTTCTCCTTTGGCAATACCAGTAAATAAATGTTGTTCGCCGTTTAAATTTAAAGCGATTACGGTTTTAAATTGTGCTGCTCTAGTTTCTTTATCTGTTAAATTTTTTAATAAGAGGTTCATATTGTCTTCAGGATTACGTTGCTCACCGGCATATCTGGCGCTGTAAACTCCTGGAGCACCATCTAGTGCTAGTACCTCAAGACCTGTATCATCTGCAAAACAGTTGTAGCCGTATTTTTGAGTTACATAATTTGCTTTTAAAATGGCATTCCCTTCAATTGTAGGGGCTGTTTCTGGAATTTCTTCATGGCATCCTATGCTTTCAAGGCTCAGTATAGTTACGCTTTTTGGAAGCATGCTTTGAAGTTCTATAATTTTATTTTTGTTATTGGATGCAAAAACTATTTTCATGATTTTAGATGAGAAATTTATAGATACTAAATTTTTTTAATTTGAAACTCGGGTTAAATTATCAGGGAAATATAAATCAGATAATTTGGTAAACTCATCACCACGCATAAAAATGCTACTGTCAACATCTTGAAAACTAGATTTTCCTGACGCTGCCAAAAGTTCGTTTGCAGCATGTAACGTATTGTGGTGAAAATGATAAACCCTTTCAGACTTGTCACTTACCACTAATCCTTTCATTAGCATTTTATCCTGAGTGGCTACTCCTGTTGGGCAAGTATTATTGTTGCATTTCAATGCTTGAATACATCCTAATGAGAACATAAATCCTCTAGCTGTATTGCAAATGTCTGCTCCCATGGCAATGGCTCTTAAAATGGCATGACCGGTAATGATTTTTCCGCTAGAGATAATTTTTATTTTATCTTTTATATGGAGCTGAGTCAATGTTTTATTTACAAAAATAAGCGCTGGTTCTAATGGCATGCCAACTCCGTCAGAAAATTCTAGTGGTGCAGCACCGGTTCCGCCTTCTGCGCCATCAACCGTTATAAAGTCTGGAAAACAATTTTGTACTATCATTTCTTGACAAATGGCTTCAAATTCTTCGGTTATTCCAATGCACAGTTTAAAGCCAATGGGTTTTCCATTTGATGCCGTTCTAAGTGTTTTTATAAATTGTATCAAACCACTTGCATCATGAAAAGCAGAGTGGCTCGGTGGTGATAGAATAGTCGTATGCGGTTCTACGCCTCGTATCTTAGCTATTAATGGAGTGTTTTTACTTGCAGGAAGTACTCCGCCATGACCGGGCTTAGCTCCTTGTGATAGTTTGATTTCTATCATTTTTACAGATGGGAGATTTGCTTTTTCTGAAAATTTTTGAACATCAAATGCTCCATGTTTATCTCTACATCCAAAATATCCAGTTCCTATTTGCCAAACAATTGCTCCGCCTTGAAGATGGAATTCAGTTAAACCTCCTTCGCCTGTGTTATGATAAAAGTCGCCTTTCTTTGCACCATTATTAAGTGCAATGATTGCGTTCTCGCTCAAAGAGCCAAAACTCATCGCGGATATATTGAGTAAAGAAGCTGAATACGGTTGTTTGCAATCTGGTCCTCCTACAACTACTCGGGGTAGCTCTTCATTCACTTTTACAGGAAATATGGAGTGCTTGATGCCTTCGTAATCGGGTTGATTAAGATGTAATTGTGTTCCAAAAGCCGTTGTAGCGCTTAAGTTTTTTGCTCTTTGGTAGACTAATGACCTTTCATTTCTTGAAAAAGGCTTGCCATCGGTATTTCTTTCTATGAAATATTGTTGTATTTCAGGAGCTATACTTTCAAATAAATACCTAAAGTATCCTAAAACAGGAAAGTTTCTTAATATGGTATGCTTGGTTTGTATGCTGTTGTAAACTCCAATAATTAGTATTAAGAATAATATGAAACTAAGGAAGTACGCTTTTTGAAAATAGATGTTTATGATCACGCTTACTAGCAAAGAAAGGAAACCAAAAAGGAAAAATTTTGTTCTCATATATTAAATTTCAATTTGAAAATGGCTTTGTATTCAAAATGGATAAGTTCTTGTTAAAAATGTTTTTAATCTTGGCAACCAAAAGTAGAAAAGATGTTAACTAAATCGTAAACGTACATAAACGTGTTTGATTCCTTTTTTATCTGAGTCGCGCTCATCTATTTCAAGAATATCTGTTAAGGATTTCAACATCGGAGTTAGTTTTGAAAAACCATAATTCCTTGGATCAAACTCGGGTTTCTTTTTTACAATTAAATTTCCAACATCACCTAGAAACGCCCATCCGCTATCATCACCAATATCTTCAATAGTAGATTCAATTAATTCTATAGTTTGCAGGTCTACTTTATTTAAGCTTTTAGGAGATGGTTTTTTAGGATCAGTTGCTGTTCTTTTTGGTTCTTTCTTTTTGATTGCTCCGTCCAAGACTTCAATGTACACAAATCGGTCACAGGCTACAATGAATGAATTGGGGGTTTTTTGTTCGCCAATTCCTATGACCTTCATGCCTGATTCTCTCAATCGAATGGCAAGTCTTGTAAAATCAGAGTCGCTAGATACAATACAAAAACCATCTACCTTATCGGAATAGAGTAAATCCATGGCATCAATAATCATGGCTGAATCTGAGGAATTTTTGCCTACCGTATAACTGTATTGTTGTATAGGAGTAATGGCATGTTCTAATAATACACTTTTCCAACCGCTAGCATTTGGTTTCGTCCAATCGGCATAGATGCGTTTTGTAGTAGGCGTACCAAACTTAGCAATCTCTTCCATCATTCCTTTTACATTACTGTAGGGAACGTTGTCAGCATCAATAAGTACCGCTAGTTTTAATTCCTTTGTATTGTTAGACATAAATTTAAATTTATTTAGTAAGTCAAATATACAAAGTTTATTGTGTTATACTTAGTATGTGTAGCATTTGATTTGTTCAAAAATGCACTGTAAAGAGGGAGTCTTGAAGTTTGAGTTTTGCTTTTTTTAAATTTTATGGTTTGAAATGATCGAATTTTTGTACAAATAGAATGCTTGAAAAATAAATTTACTTTCAAGTCCTTTATAAAATTTAAATAATTATTTTTGCAACTTCTTAAAATTAAAATTATTACTTTACATATTATGGTAAAAGATTTATTCGAAAGAATTCAAAACAATAAAGGTCCTCTAGGGAAATGGGCTTCACAAGCTGAAGGGTATTTTGTTTTTCCAAAATTAGAAGGTGAGTTGGGACCTAGAATGCAGTTTGGAGGTAAAAATATTTTGAATTGGAGTTTGAATGACTATCTAGGATTAGCCAATCATCCTGAAGTTCGTCAGGCTGATACAGATGCCGCTGCACAGTATGGAGCAGCATATCCTATGGGCGCAAGAATGATGAGTGGTCATACAAAATATCACGAGCAGTTAGAAAATGAGTTAGCCGCTTTTGTTATGAAAGAATCAGCTTACTTATTGAATTTTGGATACCAAGGAATTATGTCCACTATTGATGCTTTAGTGACACGTAACGACATTATTGTATATGACGTAGACGCACATGCATGTATTATAGATGGAGTACGTTTGCATAGTGGAAAAAGATATACTTACAAGCACAATGATCTTGAAAGTATGGAGAAAAACCTGCAACGTGCTACTAAAATGGCTACTGAAACAGGTGGTGGGATTTTGTTTATTACCGAAGGTGTTTTTGGTATGCGAGGACAACAAGGTAAATTGAAAGAAATTGTAGCTTTAAAAGAAAAGTACAATTTCCGTTTGTTAGTTGATGATGCACACGGTTTTGGAACCTTAGGTAAAACAGGAGCTGGAGCAGGTGAGGAACAAGGTTGTCAAGATGGTATTGATGTATACTTCTCTACATTTGCAAAATCCATGGCTAATATTGGTGCTTTTGTGGCAGCTGATAAAGACGTTATTGATTATTTAAAATACAATTTACGTTCTCAAATGTTTGCCAAAGCATTGCCAATGATTCAAACTATTGGTTCTTTAAAAAGATTGGAATTGTTGCGTAACAACCCAGGATTGAAAGATAAACTTTGGGAAAACGTAAACGCATTACAAAACGGATTAAAAGAGAGAAACTTTAATATTGGTGATACTAATACTTGTGTTACTCCAGTTTATCTTGAAGGAAGTGTACCAGAAGCTATGGTGATGGTAAATGATTTAAGAGAAAATTATGGTATCTTTTTGAGTATTGTAATCTATCCTGTAATTCCAAAAGGAATTATTTTATTGAGAATGATACCTACTACTACACATACTATTGACGATGTTAATGAAACATTGACAGCATTTGAGGCTATTCGTGAAAAACTAGAAAATGGTACTTATAAAGAGATTGCAAGTAGAACTACTGTTGATTTAGACGCTTAAAATCTTATTCTAAAATTATAAAAACCATCTGTTGCTTTTAAACAGATGGTTTTTTTTATGTCTGGATTTTTACAATTCAGCTCTAAAAGTACAACGCTTTTTGTGTACTTGAGGGTCAAAATGTTTCCACAAATTTTGAATGGCAACATTATCTGCAAGTTCAGGAGTTCTAAAGCAGTTTAAGATCCCTTTTTCTTTAAAGGTTTCATAACATTCCTTGAATATAATGGCAGTTACAGCTTTGTTTTGGTATTCGGGTAGTACACCTATCAGATAAAAAATCACATTTTTACTTTGTTTTCTAGCCTTGAGCATGTGTAAAAAACCAAACGGAAACAACTTTCCTTTGGATTTTTGTAAAGCCTCAGCAAAATCAGGCATTACGATACTAAAAGCTACAATGTTATGATCTTTGTCTTCTACAAACTTTATAAATTCAGGATTGATGAAGCTAATGTATTTTTTCTTGAAATACTCTTTTTGTGTATCAGAAATAGCTACAAAAGAAGATAGGGAAGCGTATGATTTATTGAATAAATCAAACATTTTATCTACGTGCGGCATTACTTCTTTTGTGGTTTTGAAGTTCAATGGACTCAATTGATATCTTTTTTTAACCAAATCATTCGCCTTTTCAAAAAACTCAAGTTTTACATTTTCAAAAGGAAATTTACTCTCTAAATATTCTTTCTCAACTTTAAATCCTAGTTCTCTAAAATGGTTTGCGTAATAAGGATGGTTGTACCAGGTAATCATGGTACCAATTTCATTAAAACCTTCGGTCATTACCCCAACTTTATCAAGATTTGAAAATCCCATAGGTCCCTCTACATGATCTAGATTGTTTTTTTTACCAAGTTCGTAAACCTTTTCTAATAGAGCTTTTGTCACTTCGATGTCATCAATTACATCAAACCAACCAAAACGTACTTTTAATTTCTGTTGGTTTTTTACTTCGCTCCAATTTATGATTGCTGTAATTCGGCCAACGATTTCATTGTTTTTTTTGGCAATATAAAAATAGGCTTCTGCATTTTCAAAAGCGGGATTCTTTGTTTTATCAAATGTTTCGAGCTCATCAGCAATAAGCGGGGGAACCCAGTAGGGATTGTTTTTGTATAGGGAAAAAGGAAATTTAATGAACGCTGTTAATTCTTTTTTTGATACGGCTTCGTGTATTGTAATCATCTTATGGGTTAGAATGTTTTTATTATCCTTTTTTAATTTTTTTGGCTACTTTTTTAGCTTTAGCTTCTTTTTTATCAGGTTCTACATCAATGCGAACTTCTTTATATTTGCCATCATATCGCCATGAAAAACCGATTCCACCAAATAAAGCGGATGGAGTCTCTTTTAAACTAGTACCTATTGAAGCGTCTACTTGCATATTTTTGTTCAGTAAATAAGCTGCTCCACCTCTTACAATGGCATCTGCATATAAGTCGCTTTTTATACCTTGATTTTCTACAAAACCAGACCATTTGTTATTAAAACCACGTGTAAGTGTAACGGCATAACCATAACTAGGGAAATCTGTACCAATATAATCTGCTGTGAAATTTGAAACTAAAACCCATCTGCCGTCACCCAGATTGTTTTGTGTTATTAACATTGCTTTTGGTGAGAATTGAGCAGGGTATCTACTTTCGGTTGGGTTTCTGTTTGAAAACGCATACGGATTATTTTCTGCCGAATAATTTACGCCTACAAAACCTGAAACAGCAGGTATTAATTGACGCCAGTAAAATGCCTTGTTTGCTTTCCAACTATATAGGTTTACTTTTTTCTTATAATTTTTATTAGGGTCGTAAATTAAATATTTAGCTCCTAAAACAAGTTGTTTAAAATCAGCAATGGCAGTTTTGCTGAACAAAGAAGTATATGTTTCATTTTGATATTGAATATCAGCTATCAACTCTAAACGCTCCAGAAATAAACCCCACCGTAATGTGGCATCAAGACCAAAACCATTTGCATCATACCCCAATAAATTGTGTTTTTGATTGATTCCGTAAACTCCTGTTTCAACTTGAATAACTGATTTACCCACGGCAAATGCAGACATGGTTTCTCCGGGTCTATTAGAGTTTATTTCATCGGTGTACTGTG
Organism: Flavobacterium sp. FPG59; assembly: GCF_002150205.1. NCBI lineage: Bacteria > Pseudomonadati > Bacteroidota > Flavobacteriia > Flavobacteriales > Flavobacteriaceae > Flavobacterium > Flavobacterium sp. FPG59. Next base: position 13,081 of record NZ_MTCA01000075.1, read on the forward strand.
CATATTGAATACTTGGAATTGCAAAAAGCGCCGCTACAAGGAATGATTTGAATTTTCGCATGATTATTTTTTTGTTTTTGTCTAACATAGCTTTTCAAAAGTACTATAATTTATCATTTAATTAAGAATGATATCTTAATTTTGTCCCCAAATAT
>NZ_MTCA01000130.1:0-8607 GCF_002150205.1 Flavobacterium sp. FPG59
TTTTTAAACAGTAAACCTGGAATAGAGTCTTTAACAACATTTGCATAATCTCCTTTAAAATCAGATGCATAATCAAATTCTGCAGATTTAAAAACTTTCCCGTTTTTTGAAATGTAGCCAAATTTTCTATTTTTTTCCTTAGTGTCTTTTGTCATTAAGAAATTTATAAGATCAGAATAATATTCTGCAACACTCTCTACTGGATATGAATTTATTTTCAAAAATTCTCTTTGAAAAACATCTGACATGTCTTTGTTCTGAGCATTTATTGTTATACAAATCAAAAAAAATAATAGTGAAATTTTATTTTTCATATATTCAGTTTTATAAGGAATTTTGGTTACTATTCATGCTAAAGTTCAGGCGCTTGGGGAGGTTGGGTATTGATAAAGACTCATTTTTCGATTATAGGCAAGGTTTTGCATCTACAAAAACAACTTTAAATTAAGTCTAAAACCTCAATCTTGCCAAACGCCTGTAATTGCAGTTGATTATGTTTTTAACATAATTCCATGGTGTGGATCATTTTTTCTCTGTAAAAAAAGCTGCGAAATCTTATCTTGAAAATGTATTTCAAATAGGCCTAATATTTCGGGATTATAATTTGTATCAGTAGAACTTATTTCTATTAAACTACGCTTAAATTTCCATGTATATTGTTCCTTTTTTTTGTCAGAGTAAATTACCTCTAAAGTTTGGTCATTTTTAAATTCAAATAAAACACTATCAGCATATTTTGTAAGAATAACTTGTGTAATAACTCCATCTTTTTTTGCTTGTTCAAATTGTAATAAGCCCCACTTATGAACTATTCTGTTTTGCAAATTTTTCTCATTTAAGCTTTGTCCAACACAAGTTGAAATCGATAAGAGTAAAGTAATAATTAATGTTTTCATATGGTTTAAATATTAAAATAGTATTAGATTATTGATTCTGCATTTTAATCACTTGTAACTTGTATTTTCATCTCACAATATCAGATATATTACACCAAAACCGTGTTGACTTGTCTGACAAACGTTATCATTTTGCTTTTGCTAATCTATAATAAAAACAGTACAAATAAAAATATTTTTAAGTATATAATCTTACATGCTTTGTGCTATTGTTCCTTTTACAGAAATCTCCTCAAGCTCTTTCATTTTCGTTATAATATGATAACCAATGTTTTAAACATATTTGAGGTTTGAGATGTTCACATCAATGAACATTACTAGGAAGTTTAAAATAAAAAGTACTACCCAGCCCCAACTCACTTTCTACTCCAATAGTTCCATTTTGAGCTTCAATAAATTCTTTGCTAATGGCTAAACCAAGTCCTGTTCCTGATTTTTGGCTACCCGGAACTTGGAAATACTTATCAAAAATTTTAGTTTTATAACGGGTATCAATTCCTTTTCCAGTATCAATTACTTGAAAAACAACTTGATTGTTTTCATTTTTAAGTTTTACAATTATCGTACTGTTTTCTGTTGAATACGTAATTGCATTGGTTAAAAAATTAATCAAAACCCAAGCCGTTTTCTCACTATCTGCTTTTATATCTGGTAAATTTTGTTCCGTTTTGACAATTAATTCTATTTGCTTTTGTTCTGTTTGCACTTTTACAGCTTCGGTAGCGTAGATCATAATATCATAGGGATTACTCTTTTCCATATTCAGCTTTATTTTCCCCGTTTCTAACTGCGACAATTCCAACAGTTCGCCAGTAATTTTTAATAACCGCTGACTATCGTCTTTAATGCTTTCTATTAATTGCTTTTGATCTTCATTAATAGTGCCTGTTTCTGCTTTTTCAAGTAATTGTAAACTTAATTTGATGGATGAAATTGGGGTTTTCAATTCGTGCGAAACGGTAGCAATAAAATTGGTTTTAGCAAAATCCAGTTCTTTAAAAACAGTAATGTTTCTCAAAATAATAACATTTCCAATATCAATAATTTGATCTTCTCCTGTTGGTTTTATCGTAATATTTACAGTTTCTTTTTCGAAATAACTTTCTTTTCCATCAGCAAAAATTTTCATAGGAAGCGATTTCTGTTTTTCATCCGACAGATCCTTAATTACTAACGATTTCATCAAATCATTGGTCAGAGCAAGAGTTGTTACGAGTTTACCCATAACGTCCTCTGATTTTAAACCAATTATTTTCAATGCCTCATCATTTGCAAATAAAATCAAACCCTGATTGTCTAACCCGATAATTGGGTCGTGCATGTTGTTGATTAAAGTTTCTAGTCTTTTCTTTTCAAATGACAGTTTATATAAATTACTATTGTTGTATTCCTGCAGTTTTTCGGCCATGGTATTGAATGATTTGGCCAAATCTCCAAATTCATTGTGGTTCATAAAATGCACTCGTTGCGAATAGTTTTTATTGGCAATTTGCTTGATACTGTCCGTGAGTTCTTTTATTGGGTTGGCAATATTATTGGGCAAATTCACTAATAAATTGAACGCTATCAAAAAGCAAAGTGTTCCTGTTACTGCAATCCAAAAATTAGCAGTCTCTGCTGTGTGTTTTGCAATATCACTTTTTTCTTTTATTGCATTCATATTCAATTTCATAATCTTGAAAATGTCTTGACGAATTTGGCTTTTTAAGGTTTCATCGGTTCTATTTTTCTTCAAAAAATCAAAATTTTTCTGCAAATTATAGGTCGCTTTATCTTCGCCAGCCTCCGTAATATTGGCAATTTGATTGGTAATATTGGTTTCAAAAATAATAATTGCCTTTTCTTCATTCCCGTTAATTTCATCTAACGAAAGAAGCATATTACGCGAATATTCTAGCGTGTTGTAATTGGCTTTCAGAATGTTTTCTGTGTCTTTTTTTATCGAAAAAATATAAAATGCCGCTACTAATGAAAGTATGATTATCATTAGAAAAAGCAATCCAACACCCAGGTTTAATTTGGTTTTAATTTTCATTTTAAGATAGAATTATAAGATCAATATTAGAAGACGATAGGTTGTTCAACAATTTATTGAAAACAGTTGTCGATAAAATTACTTTAAATAAACTCAAATGCGGTTTCCCTATGCAAACAGTAGTGATTTGTTTTTGCGCGACCACCTCTAAAATAGCATCTGTAATATGAGTATTCTGAACTTTAATTACTTCGGCACCAAGTTGTGTGGCCAATTTAAAATTATTAATCAGATGCCGTTGTTTGTCGAGCGCAATTCTGTCGCTGCTTTCTTTTGGCGTTTCTACATACAAAACGCACCATTTGCTGTTGTAATAACTGGCTAATCGGGCTGTTTTTCTTATGATCGTCTTAGCGATTTTGTCGTTACTACTGATACAGGCCAATAATTTTTCATGTTTTACTGCAATGTTTCTAGGTACTTCACTTTCGACTTTCCGATTGACTTGACTCGCAACTTCTTTCAAGGCCAGTTCCCGCAATTGTAAAATTTGGTCGGATTTAAAAAAATTACTTAGCGCCGTAGGGATTTTATCTGCAGTATAGATTTTACCTTCTTTCAAACGGGCAATCAACTCATCTGAAGTCAAATCAATATTCACCACTTCATCCGCTAATTTCAAAACACTGTCTGGAATGCGTTCCTGAACATCAATATTTGTAATGTTTTTTACATCTGCATTTAAACTTTCTAGGTGCTGAATATTCACTGCCGAAATCACATTTATGCCTGCTTCCAGAATCTCCAAAACATCCTGCCAACGTTTCTCGTTTTTGCTTCCTTCTATATTCGTATGCGCTAATTCATCTACAATAACCACTTCTGGACGCAAATTGATGATGGCTTGTAAATCCATTTCTTCAAGCAGTTTCCCTTTGTAAAAAAGGGTTCGCCTAGGAATGACCGGTAAACCCTCTAATAGTTCGTGTGTTTCTTTCCGATTGTGCGTTTCTATAAAACCAATCTTTACATCGATACCATTTTTTAACAGCGTATGTGCTTCCTGTAACATCCTGAAAGTTTTGCCCACACCGGCACTCATACCAATGTAGACTTTAAACTTTCCTTTACGTGATTTCTGAATTAAATCAAGAAAGTGCTTGACATTATTTTCCTTTTCGTTGTCCAATTTGGTTTTAAGATTTTAAATTTTAGAAAAAAATTAAAAAGAAATAACCAATGCTGTCGTTAAAAATACATTTTGATTGCTAGAATTAGTGTTTTTCAAAAAAATATCGTCTTTACTATTCAAAGTTCTTGCTTCTATTCTAAACATCACATTATCAATAACTAAATAATCAAAATTTGTAGAGAAACCGTATGTTTTAAATCCGTTAGGTGTTGCGGTTGCTATTATTACTCCTTTTTCATCCGAATAATACTCCGCTCTTGCTGCCAATTGGATTTTAGTTGTCGGTTTGTATTGCGCTATTAAAATCGGTGCAAACCAAACATCATATTGGTCACTTTCTGTTGCTTTTTGTTGCGCTCCAATATCAAAACCAGCAATTAAACTTGTTTTTTCAGATACTTTAAATTGTCCGTAAAAATTATTGAAATAACGCCATTTTTTTACATTATCCGGTTGTTCATTCCCCACATAAGTACTCCAGTTTAATGTGGTTTTGGCAGTAGGTTTAAAGGTTACTTGTGTACCAAAAGCCGGTGTTTGGTTGCCATCAATTTTCTGGATGCGTTGCCAACCGTTTAAATACATAGCAGCCAAATACCATTTTTCGCTTTTTGACGTATATCCAATTTTCACACCCGCTTCATAATACGGTGAATTATCAGCCAAAATACTTCTAGTCAAAGTGGCGCAATCTTTACCAATAGCGCTTTCAAAACCAATATGTGACGGCATAATTCCTGCATCAACCCACAGATTGTGTTTCGACGAAATTTTCACACCCACATTCGCTTCATACACATTTTTTAGTAAATCCTGTTCTGCTGCCAAATTGTACTCGGCATAAGTTCCGGCCATTAAGGCAAAATTCCCGCGAACATTCTCTTTAGAATAATTTACCTTCGCCAATCCTAAATTCAAATTGACCTCGTTGTGCTTGTTATGACTGTAAATAAATCCAGGCCTTACATGATTGTCTGGTTCTCCAAAATCATAACTGTAATACGTTTCTAAATAACCCGAAAACGTGAAAGGACTTTGTGTTTTTTCAGTTTCTTGTGCACTCACTGTTGATACCCCAAAAGCTATTAAAGCGATACTTATTATATTTTTCATTTTTATTATTTTTAGAAGCTAATCCCGCTATCATTCCAATCTTTTGTCTCGCAAAAAAACGAGACAAAAGGATTTTCCCTTCTATCGGGGCTAGGGCATCTCGTTTTTAAAGACGTTATTTTTTTAATTTGCCATTGAAATTGAAATAAATTCTATTTCAATTCGTCCAAGGCTACATTCAACTCTAGAACATTTACGGTTGCAGTTCCTATTACTGCTGGTGTATTGATTTTAGTTTTTACCAAAGCTTTTACTTTATTTTCTGATAATTTTCTCTCTTTCGCCACCCTTTTTACCTGAATCAGCGCTGCTTGCGGAGAAATATTCGGGTCTAATCCGCTTCCAGAAGCTGTCACCATATCCGAAGGAATCTCTGATTTTTTAAGATAAGGATGCACGATTAAAAAAGTGTCGATTCTTTTTTGCACCAATGCTAAATAATCAGGATTACTCGGTCCTTTATTGCTTCCCCCACTTCCTGCAGCGTTATAATCCACAGCCGAAGGTCTTCCCCAAAAGTAGTTGGATTTATCGAATTTTTGTCCAATTTTTTGATACCCCACCACTTTTCCGTTTACGGTAATTGTTTCTCCTTTTCCTTTATTGGGAGCCAATTGTGCTATTCCAAAAATTGCCATTGGGTAAATAACCGCTAACAATATCACCATAAATAAGGTGAATTTTAATATTGAAAATATATTTTTCATTTTTCTTTTGTGTAAAATGTTAGATGTGAAATGTTAGATGTGAAAGGTTGGATGTGAAAGGTTGGATGTGAAAGGTTGGATGTGAAAAGTTGGATGTTAGATGTGAAAAGTTGGATGTGAAAATGTTAGATGTAAAATGTTTTCTGTGTTTTTTGTTTTTAATATTTCACTTTTTACATTTCACAAATCACTTTTTACTAATCACTTTTTACTGATTACTTTTTACTGATTACTTTTTACTGATTACTTTTTACTGATTACTTTTTACTAATCACTTCTTACTAATCACATTTTACAAATCACATTTTACAAATCACATTTCACTAATTATATAAATAATGCTACAACCAAATCAATTATTTTAATTCCAATAAATGGGATGATCAATCCACCAAGACCATAAATCAATAGGTTTCTCTTTAAAATAGCACTCGCCCCGATTGGCTTATAATCAACCCCTTTTAGCGCAAGCGGAATCAATATCGGAATAATAATCGCATTGAAAATAACCGCAGATAAAATCGCACTTTCAGGACTGTGTAATCCCATAATATTTAATCCTTCAAGAGCAGGAATTGCCGTGATGAAAAGCGCAGGAACAATAGCAAAATATTTAGCCACATCATTCGCAATCGAAAACGTGGTAAGCGTTCCTCTGGTCATCAATAATTGTTTTCCTATTTCTATGATTTCAATTAACTTGGTGGGATCATTGTCTAAATCGACCATGTTTCCGGCTTCTTTAGCTGCTTGTGTTCCGCTATTCATGGCCACACCAACATTGGCTTGCGCCAAAGCAGGTGCATCATTAGTTCCATCACCCATCATCGCTACTAACTTGCCTTGTTCTTGTTCATTTTTGATGTAATTCATTTTGTCCTCAGGTTTGGCTTCGGCAATAAAATCATCTACACCAGCTGCTTCGGCAATAAATTTGGCGGTCAAAGGATTATCTCCGGTTACCATTACCGTTTTTACACCCATTTTTCTCAAACGCTCAAAACGTTCTTTCATTCCCGTTTTAATAATGTCCTGCAATTCAATAACCCCTTGGACTTGAGCATTTTTTACGACCACCAATGGAGTTCCTCCTTTTGATGAGATAGCAATCACTGCTTCTGCAATATCCTCCGGAAAAATTGTTCCAGCTTTCAATGCAATATTTTTTGCTGCATCCTGAGCACCTTTTCTAATATCGGTTCCGTCTTTTAAAACAACACCGCTGGTTCTGGTTTCGGCAGTAAATTTTATAGTTTGTGAAATGTGAGAAGAAAGCTGTGAAATGCTTTCCTTGATTTTGCCTTTTACATCTAACATTTCACTTAATTCAAGTATACTTTTGCCTTCGGGCGTGTCATCAGCCAGTGAACTCAAAACTGCTGACTTTATAAAATCATCTTCCGAAATTCCTTTGGCAGCATAAAAACGAGTCGCTTTTCTATTTCCAATTGTGATGGTTCCAGTTTTATCCAAAAGCAATACATCAATATCTCCAGCAGTTTCTACCGCTTTTCCTGATTTGGTAATTACATTGGCACGCAAAGCCCTATCCATTCCTGCAATTCCAATGGCTGATAACAGACCTCCAATCGTTGTTGGAATCAAACAAACAAAAAGAGAAATAAAAGCAGCAATAGTTATTGGAGCATTCGCATAATCAGCAAACGGTTTCAGGGTTACACAAACAATCACAAAGATTAATGTAAAGGCAGCCAACAAAATAGTTAACGCAATTTCATTAGGTGTTTTCTGGCGGCTTGCTCCTTCTACCAAAGCAATCATTTTATCCAAGAAACTTTCGCCGGGTTCGTTAGTCACGATCACTTTGATTTTGTCTGATAACACTTTAGTTCCACCGGTAACTGATGATTTATCGCCACCCGCTTCCCGAATTACAGGAGCGCTCTCTCCGGTAATGGCACTTTCATCTATAGTGGCCAATCCTTCAATAATTTCACCATCAGTGGCAATTAAATCACCAGCTTCACAAACAAAAACATCGCCTTTCTTTAATTGTGAAGATGTTAGATGTAAAAAGTCAGAAGCTTCAAGCTTGTGGAGAGAGACCTCAAACATCTCACCTTTTACTTTTTTCACAGATGTTTCTTCCCGTGTTTTTCTTAAACTATCCGCTTGTGCTTTCCCTCTTGCTTCGGCAATAGCCTCGGCGAAATTGGCAAACAAAAGCGTTGCTAACAAAATTAAAAAAACTATGAAATTATAAGTAAAACTGCCTTGGTCTTGTGCGCCAAATAAAATGGCAATACACACAGCAAGCATAATGGCAGTTCCAATTTCAACGGTGAACATGACCGGATTCTTGAACATTATTTTCGGGTTTAGCTTTACAAAAGACTGTACTAGCGCCTCTTTTACTTGCTTACTTTCGAATAATGAATTGGATTTATTGTTATTCATTTTCTTAAGAATAAAATGTTAGATGTTAAATGTAAAATGTCTTGATTTAGGATATATTTAATGTAATTGATAATATGTAAAACATGAAACCACATAAAAATTTGAATTCTTGGATTAAAAGTTTTGAATTTGTGAAAGAAATTTATTTAGTCACCAACAATTTTCCACCTGAAGAAAAGTTTGGATTAACTTCCCAAATAAGACGAGCTGCTGTCTCAGTTCCAGTAAACATTGCCGAAGGTGCTGCAAGAAAAGGAACAAAAGAGTTTATCCACTTCCTATATATTTCTTTAGGCTCATTATCTG
>NZ_MTCA01000349.1:0-1770 GCF_002150205.1 Flavobacterium sp. FPG59
AATTAGAAAGTGAAGGGAAATATTGGAATGAATTATTAGCTGGTGGTCCCGAATTTTTGTTCAGAGGATTGATCATTTCCAAACTTTGTAATGATGCAAAATATGACAAAAAATTAGCGTATGTTGAATCTCTTCTTATATCTATGGCTGATGATTATCTGCCTTATTTTGAGAAATTAAAAATAAGATTAGAAAATTTAGAACCTAAATATAATATATAACCCGATGGCTCGGATATGACGAGCATTCTCGATATTGATAGCGGAATTACTTCTTCAGTTCGCTATCGCTCGGGTGCATTCCGTGCCCACAATCAAAGTCAAATAATACAAGTAAAAACAAAAAAGCAACAAGTAAAATTGTTGCTTTTTTGTTTTGAAATTTCCTGCTGGCGATCGTTTGCAACTATTGCCAACAGCCTACTATGCCAATGTCTCTCACTTCGTGCCTACTACAAATACAGTAACACAAAAAATAATTTCCTATAATTATATAAAGACTTAGACCTAACAGGTTTTAAAAACCCCGATCGCTCGGATATATGAGCGTAACGGGATAGTGCGAAAATATTTTCCGTGCCCACAAAGAGAAGAAAAAAAACCCGATCGCGCGGATCTATCTCTACGCACGATAGCGCGGATTTGCAACCCGATCGCGCGGATATATCTCTATGTACGATCGCGCGGAATTGCATTCCGTGCCCACAATCAAAGCCCGACCCGATAGCGCGGATCTATCTCTACGTACGATAGCGCGGAATTACTTCGTCAGTTCGCTATCGCTCGGGTGCATTCCGTGCCCACAAAGTTCATCAACAATCTAAAATAAGTCCAACATTACAACATCTAAATCATTGTCTAAGCCCGCATAATTTCTAGCAGAACTAAAATAGTAATCTTCCCGATCGCGCGGATATGTCTCTACGTACGATCGCGCGGAATTGTATTCCGTGCCCACAACCCGATGGCTCGGATATGACGAGCATTCTCGATATTGATAGCGCGGAATTGCATTCCGTGCCCATAATCAAAGTCAAATAATACAAGTAAAAACAAAAAAGCAACAATTTTACTTGTTGCTTTTTTGTTATAAAATTTCCTGTTGGCGATCGTTTGCAACGAGCACGACAGCGCAGATTTGCAATCCCGATCGCGCGGATATGTCTCTACGTACGATCGCGCGGAATTGTATTCCGTGCCCACAATCAAAGTCAACCCCCAATGGCTCGGATATGACGAGCATTCTCGATATTGATCGCGCGGAATTACTTCGTCAGTTCGCTATCGCTCGGGTGCATTCCGTGCCCACAAAGTTCATCAACAATCTAAAATAAGTCCAACATTACGACATCTAATTCATTTTCTAAGCCCGCATAATTGCTAGCAGAACTAAAATAATAATCCTCTGGTGAGCTAACTACTTTCTCTTTTACAGGATTGTTGTGGATATAATTCACTTTTTGTTTTATGAACCAATTGGTTTCTATTATTTCAGCGTGATAGCCGTCTTGATATACTTTATAGCTTTGGTCTCTCTTAAGATGCGCACACGCTTGTTCAAAATATGCCAAAAGCCACTCCCTGCGACTCTCTGGTTCCTCTTTAATCGTTTGAATAATTTTTTTGGAAGTGTATTTTTTAAAATCACGCATGACATCAGATAGAATAAAACCATTTGTGGCTTTGCACATTAAATGGATATGACTGTGCATAATGCAATACGCATAAATCTCAAGTCCTTTTTTCTCCTGACAATATTGCAAAGCATTAA
>NZ_MTCA01000054.1:0-17792 GCF_002150205.1 Flavobacterium sp. FPG59
GAATGAAACTCTAGTTTTGGTCTACAAATTGCACTGATGTTTTAGTGAATATTTCAAAATTTAGCGTTCTATTTCACTAAAAAAACTATTTTTGGAAATTAAAACGATTTGACTTTAATGAAGACTCATAAAAACTCCATATTTCTCACAATTCTTTTACTCCTTTTTTTTACAAACGGTATAGCACAGTCACCAAATCTTCATCCTAAAAATGAGTTTAGAGCTGTATGGATAGCAACTGTTGTAAATATTGACTGGCCTAAAAAAGGTACCGATAGTGTAAGCAAACAAAAAGCAGATTATTTAGAACTACTTGATACATATAAAAAACTAAATTACAATGCTGTCATTGTGCAAATAAGAAGTGTGGGCGATGCATTTTATCCAACACAACTTGCGCCATGGTCACGTTTTTTAACAGGAAAAGAGGGAAAAGCTCCAGATCCTTACTACGATGCACTTCAATGGATGATTACAGAAGCTCACACTAGAGGTTTTGAATTTCATGCGTGGTTAAATCCGTACAGAGCAACTATGGATTACAACACCCAAATTTTAAGTTCTGAGCACGATTATTTTAAACACCCTGAATGGATGATCAAATATGGTGGTAAAATCTATTATAATCCTGCTTTGCCAGAAGTACAAGCACATTTATTGAATGTGGTAAATGAAGTAGTAACAAATTACGATATTGATGCCATCCATTTTGATGATTATTTTTACCCGTACCGCATTCCGGGAGAAGAATTTAATGATAGTGCATCCTTTAAGTCATATGGAAACGGTATGAAACTAGAAGATTGGAGGCGCTCTAACGTGAACACTTTTGTAAAAGATGTAGCTGTTGCTATCAAGAAAAATAAGCCTTGGGTTCAATTTGGCATAAGTCCTTTTGGAGTATGGCGCAACAAATCAGTTGATCCAAAAGGTTCTGATACCGAAGCAGGACAAACCAATTATGATGATTTATTTGCCGATCCACTGGCTTGGATGGATCAAAAATGGATTGATTACATTATTCCTCAATTGTATTGGAGCATTGATCATCCTAAAGCATCGTATGCAAAACTGTTACGCTGGTGGTCTGAAAATTCTAATAATACAGCCATTTACATCGGAAATAGCAGTTATAAAGTCAACGCAGATTCTGATAAAAAGTGGAACAATCCAAATGAAATTCCCAACCAAATTGATTTAACCAGAACCTATAAAAACGTGCAAGGAAATGCTTTTTTTAGCGCCAAGTCATTTGTAAATAAAAATCAAAGTGTTACAACTCTACTAGCACAAAACCAATATAAATACCCAGCCTTACCTACTGTAGTTCCTGCCGCGATTAAGAAAAATGAAGTTATACCAGTAATTCAAGCAGCTTTTAGCAATGAAATTGCATCGGGATTTCAAATTGTATATCCAACGGGCTCCAAAATGCGTTATGCAATACTTTACGGCTCTTCGGCCAAAGCTAAAATCGATGTTACTGATGCAAGTCACATTATTGATAAAGTAGCTTTAATTGAAAATTTAGAAACGCTCCAAATATTTGTTCCAACATATAAATTACATAAAAACAAAACCTGCGCAGTCACTTTTATTGACTATTATGGAAATGAAAGCGATCCAACATTTATAAACGTAGCAGAACACTAATTTTCTAAGATTTATGGCAACAGATAATAGACCTTGGTACTGGATACCGCTTTTAAACTTTGCATCTGGATTTCCTTATGTAATTATTATTTCCGTTTCTGTATTGATGTACAAAAACCTTGGTATTAGCAATGAGGACATTGGCTTTTACACAAGTTTACTCTATTTACCATGGGTAATTAAACCATTGTGGAGCCCATTTATAGACTTGCATGGAACCAAAAGAAAATGGTTTTTAAGCATGCAATTGTTTATCTCCATTGCTTTCTTACTTGTTGGTTTTATTATCCCTACAAGCCAATTTTTCTTACTTAGTCTTTCTATATTTTGGGTAGCGGCATTTGCATCGGCGTCTAATGATGTGGCAAGTGATGGTTTTTACATGCTAGCATTGAGCAAAGATCAACAGTCTTTTTTCCTAGGAATTAGAAGCACTTTTTACAGAGCTTCTATGCTTACAGGAAATGGATTGATTATTTTGCTTGCAGGTTATCTAGAGCAACACTACGCTAATACACAAAAAGCATGGTCTTACACAATGATTTTCGTAGGACTGGTAATGGTTTTCTTGACCGTTTACAATTATTTTGCTACTCCTAAAAAAGAATTGTCCAATGAAACTAGTGTCACAGAGCAAAAGAATTTCAGCACTGTTTTTGCTAGTTTTTTTAAAAAGAAACAAATCGGTTTAATTCTGGCTTTTATTTTGCTTTTTAGGCTGGGAGAATCTCAACTTCTTAAAATGCTGACTCCTTTTTTAGTAGATAAAAAAACAGTAGGTGGACTTGAATTATCTACCGAAAATGTAGGACTTATTTACGGGACTTTTGGGTTAATTGCGCTAACTATTGGCGGTATTTTAGGCGGTATTGCTATTTCAAAAAAAGGATTGGGCTATTGTATGCTACCTATGATTTTGATCATGCATTTGCCTATTATTGGATTTGTATTATTAGCTCATTTTCAACCTACTACACTAATTAACCTTTATTTAGACTTGAATCTTTTTACTATCGATTGGTCCTTTAATCCTTATATCACTGCCGTGGTTATTATTGAACAATTAGGGTATGGAATAGGTTTTGCAGCGTTTATGATGTATTTAATTTATGTTGCTGAGGGAGAATCAAAAACTTCACATTATTCTATAGCAACCGGATTTATGGCTTTAGGAATGATGCTTCCAGGGATGTTAAGTGGTTATATCCAAGAATATCTCGGGTATGGCAATTTCTTTATTTGGGTGTTTTTGGCAACCATTCCAGGAATCATTTTGTCTAGATATTTAATTTTCCCAAAGGATTTTGGAAAAAAATTAGAAACAGAGAAAACAAACTAGCTTTCATTTAACATATAAGTCATATAAGTTCCTTTAAGTATCTAAGACGCTCTTAAAATGACTGTTTGCATACAATCCGTTTTATGTAATTATTCATTCTGTTTAATTTACTTACATGACTTATATGTTTAGAATTAGCGACATATTCCTTTCACAATGACATTAGAACAAAAAGTAGGTCAATTTTTCTTTCCAGCTGTTTTTATAAATGACAGTGAAGAGCACATTCAAGAAATGGAGTCTCTTATTAAAAAATACAACATTGGTGGACTGACTTTTTTTCACAGTCGTGCTAGTGCTGCAACAAATTACGAATCGAATAAAAAAATAGAATTCAATGATGATAGCGCCATTCGATTACAAGAATTGATTTTACGCTATCAAAAATGCGCCTCTACTCCATTATTAATGAGCATTGATGCCGAATGGGGATTGGCCATGCGCGTAGAAAAAACTCCTCAATATCCGTATGCCATTACGCTTGGCGCTTTGCCAGATAGCGAAATTGATTTGGTTTATCAAGTTGGAAAACAAATAGGATTAGATTTAAAATCAGTTGGTATACATTACAATTTAGCGCCACTTGCTGATGTAAATAACAATCCTAACAATCCTGTGATTGGATATAGATCTTTTGGCGAAGACAAAAAAAAAGTAGCTGATTTTGCTGTTGCTTATTTACAAGGATTAAATGACGCCGGAGTTTTAGGCTGTCTTAAACATTTTCCAGGTCACGGAAATACTAGCGTAGATTCTCATTTAGGATTACCGGTACTGCAAGAATCACGAGAAGAATTGATGGAAAATGAATTAGTACCTTTTATAGAAGGAATTAAAAATAACGTCGATTCTATAATGATTGGCCATTTAGCAGTGCCGTCTTGGAACGAAAACCAAAATACTTCTGCTACTTTATCAAAAAACATAATCGAAACACTTTTGCGGAAGCAATTAGGATATAAAGGTCTCGTAATATCTGATGCCTTAAACATGCACAGTGTTTCTAAATTATATGAGAAAAAAGGACAACTAGAATGGGAAGCTTTTCACGCTGGAAATGATGTATTGTGTTTTGCTGAAAACGTAGCCGAAGGAATAGATAAAATTGTAAAAAATGCATCTCTTGAAAGAATCAATGCCAGTTTTGAGCGCATCATGCAGTGTAAAGAAAAAGTTGGAATTCTTGATATTGACAATCAAATAGATACCTATAAAAAAATCGATTTTGATTTTAAAAAAACATCCGACTTAAATTCTAAAATTGCCCAAGAGAGCGTAACTACTTTAATAGATTCGGACAATACAAATTTCATTTTCGAGTCGCAAAAAAGAAACAATTTAGCCAAGGTTAGTTTTTATAAAGAGGCTAATAATTATTTTTTCGACACTTTAGAATCCGAATTGCCGACTTCAAATTTCTATTATACCACTAACAGTAATGATTTAGAAGTTTTAAAAAGTCAATTGGATGCATTTGAAACGGTTTTGGTCGCCCTTTTTGTACCTAAAGCAAAACCTTTACATAATTTTGAAATCGAAGATTCGGTTTTACATTTTTTAAGTGAATTGCTCCAAAATAAAAACTGTTTTGTGTACACTTTTGGAAATCCTTATGCTTTACAAATTATACCCAACTTAAAAAAAGCAAAATGTTTAGTACACACCTACCAAGATTTTAAAGAATTTCAGGAAATTACTGCTGAGCAGCTTTTGAATAATGACAAGAGTAAAGGTACACTTCCCGTAAAAATTAACATGTTATAAATTTAAATTTCATGTCATAAGAAATCCTTATCAATCAATAAACATTTATAATCATTGAGCGTTTTATTTATTACAAAGTATGACTAATTTTGCACCATCAAAAAAACAACAATTTAAAAGTAAAAAAATGTCATTAGTAGGTAAAAAATTTCCAAGTATTGCAGTAGACGCCATCTCAGAAATGGGTGATAATTTAAAAATAAATATTTTTGAAGAAGCTACAAACAACAACAAAAAAGTATTGTTGTTTTGGTATCCAAAAGATTTTACTTTTGTTTGTCCAACTGAATTACACGCTTTTCAAGCAGCATTACCTGAATTTGAAAAAAGAAATACAATTGTAATTGGTGCATCTTGCGATACTAACGAAGTGCATTTTGCATGGTTGAACACACCAAAAAACAATGGTGGTATTGAAGGTGTAACTTATCCAATTCTTGCTGATACTAACAGAAACCTTTCTAACATTTTAGGTATTTTAGATATAGAGTCTACTGGTTACAGCGAAGAAACTGATTCTATCATTATTGAAGGATCAAATGTTACTTACAGAGCTACTTATTTAATTGACGAGACTGGTAAAATTTTCCACGAAAGTGTTAACGATATGCCACTTGGCCGTAACGTAAACGAATACTTACGTATGGTAGATGCTTACACTCACATACAAGAAAAAGGTGAAGTATGTCCTGCAAACTGGGAAGCTGGTAAAGAAGCAATGAGTGCTGATAGAATTAGTACTGCTGAATACTTGAGTTTAAACTAATATCAATACAATATCAATTGCAATTTCGAATTTCATTTAAAAAAATTGAAATTTGGAATTGCAATTGTATTTTAAATAAAAAAATATGTTAATCGAATTAACCGATGATACGCTTAAAGATTTAATTGCAAAAGACGAAAAAGTAGTAGTTCAATTTTCTGCTTCTTGGTGTGGAAACTGTCGTATCATGAAACCAAAGTTTAAGAAATTAGCTTCGGAAAATGAAACGATAACTTTCGCTCTTGTTGATGCTGAAAATTTTCCAGAATCAAGAAAACTAGCCAACGTGAGTAATTTACCAACATTTGCAACATTTGTAAACGGACAATTGGTAAACGAAACTCAGACCAATAAAGCCGAAGTTTTAAACGAATTGGTAAACGAAATAGTGTAATGATTTTTTTGTTTAAATTTTAAAATTTCCGTGCATTATCTATAAGTCTAATGCCTATGTAATTTAGAATATTATACTTTAAAATCAGACACTTAAAATTTATAAAAAATGAAACTACCCGTTATAAAACATTTAACTCAATTTATTGAAGAAAATGACGAAGACTTTTTAATTGAAACCATTGATGTTCTTGAATCTATGACTGAGATTTCGTCCCTAAAAGATGAAGAGCTAGATGTTATAGGAGAATTAATTTCAAATATGTATGGAGCCTTAGAAGTCCACAAACTTGTTAAAAATGGCACTGATAAAAAAGAAGCTTTAAACTCCTTCATGAAACGAGTTTTAGGTTCTATTGATAAATAATCAATACTACAATAAGAATATAACGCACACTTTTTAGGGTGCGTTTTTTTTGGTTAAACCAAAAAAAATACAAGCTTAAATATAAAAAAAACATCAATTTTAGAACTGTCGATGCATCATTATTCTTAAATAAATTTCATACTTTTGAACTTCATAAAAAAACACAAAACATGGCTACAATAACATTAGGAGGAAATCCAATACACACTTCGGGCGAATTACCAACTATAGGAAGTAAAATTACTGATTTTAAATTAGTTAAAACTGATTTATCAGTTGCATCATTACAAGATTTTGCAGGTAAAAAATTAGTTTTAAACATTTTTCCAAGTATCGATACTGGTACTTGTGCAGCATCTGTTAGAAAATTTAACGAAAGCGCTAGTGCCCTTGAAAACACAACTGTATTATGTATTTCAAGAGATTTACCATTTGCACAAAAACGTTTTTGTGGTGCTGAAGGATTAGAGAACGTAGTAAATTTATCTGATTTTACCGAAGGTAGTTTTGGTAAAACAAACGGTTTAGAAATTACTGATGGTCCACTTGCTGGATTACATTCTAGAGTAATCATTGTTGTTGATGAAAATGGTGTTATTACACACACGGAACAAGTAGCTGAAATAGCTGACGAACCTAATTACGAAGCCGCTTTAAACGTGCTTTAATACCTTATAAATGGAGTTCAAAAAAGACAATACTTTTTTTAGAGGACGATTAAAAAGTTTTCGTTTTGCTTTTAACGGCGCAACCAAATTAATACGAACAGAACACAGCATTATGGTACAATGTTTCCTTGGAATCATTGTTACCATTGCTGGTTTTTATTTTGGTATTTCAAAAACGGAATGGTTAATACAAACCCTAGCTATAGGTATGGTAATAAGCATAGAAGGGTTAAATACTGCGGTAGAAAAGATTGCTGATTTTATACATCCTAATTTTCATGAAAAAATTGGGTTTATCAAAGATATTGCTGCTGGTGCTGTTTTCTTTGCCGCAATCACAGCATTTGTTATTGGGCTAATTATTTACATCCCGTTTCTTTTCTAGGTAATTTATAAATACATCAATGGCAAAAACAGTAAAAGCACCTATCAATAAAAAGAAGGAAACTACTTCTACGAGCACCCAAAAAATCCAAATCTCAAAACAACAGAAAATAGTTTTTGGCACCATGCTAGTACTATTCTCTGTGGCTTTGTTATTGGCCTTTATTTCATTTTTCATTTACGGACAGCAAGATCAAAGTGCAGTTCAAGAATTAACTAATAGAGAAGAACTTGTTCAAAACTGGCTAGGTAAATTTGGAGCATTATTAGCAGACACTTTTGTTTATAAAGGTTTTGGTGTAGCTTCATTTATTTTTGTTCGTTTATTTTTCTTATCAGGTTTGTATCTTATTGTGGGAATTCCCGTTAAGAGATTGAAAAATATTTGGTTTTGGGACTTATTTGCAATTATTATTCTTTCAATTCTATTTGGTTTTTTTGCCACTTCACTACCAGAATTAGGAGGTATTATTGGTTATGAACTCAATTTATTTCTACAAGATTATTTGGGTAAAACAGGAACCTTGCTGACCTTAATTTTCGGATTAGTGATTTATATCATTTTCAAAATGAAACTTTCGCCAGAAACCATTCAATCCTTTTTTGATAGATCCAAAGAGAATACAATAGAATCTGTAAATGCTTCAACAAAAAATGAATCCAATAGCAATTACAACTTGGAGGAATTTGCTGTTGACGAAGAAGAAAAAGATGATATTCATTTAAAAACGAATGGAAATCAGTTTGAAATAAATAAAGAAGCCTTAAAACCTACAATTAGTCATGCTTCTGACATTGTTAGAGATCCTGTAACAAAACCACTCTCAATGGTTGTTGCGCCTCAAAGGGAACCTGAAATCATTAAAAATACCGAAGATACTTTTGTGATTGAAAAAGCAGCTGAAGAGGATATTATTGAAGAAAATTTGGCTTCAAGACTAGTAGCTGATTTTGGGTTATTTGACCCTACTCTTGATCTATCAAATTATAAATTTCCTGTAATTGATTTACTAAAAGAATATTCAACAGGAGGAATTACAATTAACCAAGCAGAACTGGAAGAAAATAAAAACAGAATTGTAGATACCTTGCGCAATTACAAAATAGAAATTGCACAAATAAAAGCTACCGTAGGTCCATCGGTTACATTATATGAAATTGTACCTGAGGCCGGAATTAGAATTTCAAAAATTAAAAGTCTTGAAGATGATATCGCCTTGTCTTTATCCGCTTTAGGAATACGTATTATTGCTCCTATCCCAGGAAAAGGAACTATTGGTATTGAAGTACCAAATAAGAATCCTACTATGGTTTCTATGAAAAGTGTCATTGGCTCAGCCAAATTTCAAGAGGCCGAAATGGAATTGCCTATCGCACTAGGAAAAACTATTTCTAATGAAACTTTTGTTGTGGATTTAGCCAAAATGCCGCACTTGTTGATGGCAGGTGCTACTGGACAAGGAAAATCAGTTGGGTTAAATGCGGTTTTAACATCATTATTGTACAAAAAACATCCAGCTGAAGTAAAATTTGTATTGGTTGATCCAAAAAAAGTAGAACTTACTCTTTTTAATAAAATAGAAAGACATTATTTAGCAAAACTCCCTGACATGGATGATGCTATTATTACAGATAATGCTAAAGTTGTAAACACATTAAACTCTCTTTGTGTAGAAATGGACAATCGTTATTCCTTATTGAAGGATGCGATGGTACGAAATATCAAAGAATATAACGATAAGTTCAAGGCTAGAAAATTGAATCCAGAAAATGGACACCGTTTTTTACCCTACATTGTTCTTGTAGTAGATGAGTTTGCTGATTTGATTATGACGGCAGGAAAAGAAGTTGAAGTCCCTATTGCACGACTGGCTCAATTAGCCCGAGCTATTGGTATACATTTAATTATTGCAACTCAGCGTCCATCTGTGAATGTAATTACGGGTTTAATAAAAGCCAATTTTCCTGCGAGAATTGCATTTAGAGTAACTTCAAAAATTGATTCAAGAACAATTCTGGATACACAAGGAGCTGATCAGTTGATTGGACGTGGAGACATGTTATACACAAATGGTAACGATGTAGTTCGTGTACAATGTGCATTTATTGACACGCCAGAAGTTGAAAAAATAACAGAATTTATTGGAGCTCAAAAAGCCTATGCTACTGCTTATTTGCTACCAGAGTTCATTGGAGAAGAAAGTGGCATTAATCTTGATGTAGATATTTCTGAAAGAGATACGCTTTTCAGGGAAGCTGCTGAGATTATTGTTAATGCACAACAAGGATCAGCTTCACTACTCCAACGAAAATTAAAATTAGGATACAACAGAGCCGGTAGACTTATTGATCAATTAGAAGCTGCTGGTATAGTTGGACCATTTGAAGGAAGTAAAGCAAGAAGCGTAAACATACTTGATATGAGTTCTCTAGATCAATTTTTCAACAATGAACAAAATAATTAAAACATGAAATTAAACGCTTTGAAAACAAAAAAGATTGAGATGAAAACTTTTAGTTCAAAAATTATTACATTTAGTATGCTTTTTTTGCTTGCTTTTTCAGTGAATGCTCAGGATAAAAAAGCCAAAGATTTACTGGATCAAGTTACTGCTAAAGTTAAAAGCTACAATAATATTGCTATTGATTTTAAATATTCATTAAATAATGCAAAAGAAAACATCAACCAAGATAGTAAAGGAAATGTAACAATGAAAGGGAATCAATACGTTCTAAATTTCATGGGAGTAACTAAAATATTTGACGGAAAAAAAACATACACTATTGTCCCAGAGGACGAAGAAATTACTATTTCAACTGTTAATGAAAAAGATGATAATGCCATCACTCCGTCAAAAATGTTGACTTTTTTTAATTCAGGTTACAAATACACAATGGATATTGTTCAAAATGTTAAGGGTAGAAAAATTCAATATATAAAATTGGTGCCTGTAAGTACAAAAGATCAAAGAAAAGAAGTTTTATTGGGTATTGATATTCAAACAAAACACATCTATAATCTTATTGAAATAGGTAAAAAAGGAACAAAAACCACATTAACCGTTAATTCTTTTAAAACCAATCAACCTTTGTCAAAAAATCAATTTACATTTGCGGCAAGTAAATATCCAAATTACTACATCAACAAATTAGATTAATGAACTAGGTGAAGATTCTTGACAAATACTTATTAAAAACGTTCCTGACTACATTTACTACGGTATTTGTAATCTTATTTTTTATTTTCATTTTACAAACCGTTTGGTTATTTATATCAGAATTAGCAGGTAAAGATTTAGACCTAGTAATGGTTATTAAATTTTTAGCCTTTGCCATGCCGCGTATAGTTCCGCTAGTATTACCATTATCTATTTTACTAGCATCCATAATGACTTTTGGGAATCTTGCTGAAAATTATGAATTTGCAGCCATGAAATCCTCTGGAATATCACTACAAAGAGCCATGAGAATGCTAACAATTTTTATCATATTGTTGAGCATCATGGCTTTCTTTTTTGCCAACAATGTTATTCCATATGCTGAATATAAGTTTATTAATTTCCGTAAAAATATTGCTCAAGTAAAACCAGCGCTTGCTATTGCTGAAGGACAATTTAATGACGTAGGGTTTTACAACATTAAAGTCAACAAAAAGTCAGGAAAAGAAGGCAATGATCTTACTGGCATCACCATTCACAAAAAATCTAATATTGGTGATGGAAGTAAAACTGTAATAAAAGCCAAAAACGGTTCGTTGATTAGTAGCGAAGAATCTAGTATTTTGCAGTTAGTTTTAAACGATGGGTATTATTATGAAGATATTGTACCAAAGAAATACGAAGACAGAAGCAAGATGCCTTTTGCTAAAAGCTCATTCAAAAAACAAATAATCAACATTGATTTATCTGAATTAAATAAAACTGACGTCAACGATGCATCGGTAACCAATACCAATACGATGTTGACCATCAATGAATTATCATACACCCTTGATTCTTTGAATAAAAATATCAAAACAGAAGTTAAAAATTTTACAGATAACCCAACTGCAAGAATAAATTATCCTGCTCCAAAAATTTTCCCAAAAACAAAAGTCAAAAAAGAGTTACCTACTGATATTTTGAGTTTGTATACCAATCAGCAAAAATCAGATATTTTAAAAATAGCAAGTAGCAACATTACCAACACCTCCTACTCTATTGAAACAATTAGAAGTGAAATTTTAAACAAACAAAAAAACATCAACAAACACCTAATTGCATTTTACGATAAATTTGTAATTGTTTTTGCTTGTTTTTTAATGTTTTTTATTGGTGCACCCCTTGGAGCAATAATTAGAAAAGGTGGTCTTGGATTGCCAATTGTTTTTGCTGTTCTTATTTTTATAACCTACCACTTCATCAATACTTTTGGAAAAAGACTTGCACAAGAAGATGGAATGACTCCTTTTTTAGGAGCTTGGCTATCCTCTATTATACTAACACCTTTTGCTATATTACTAACCTATCGAGCCACAAACGATATTGGACTTATTAATATGGATGCCATTCTTTTGCCTATTCAAAAGTTATTAAAAAAATTATTCCCAACAACACAAAACTAACATACACAATGAGCTCAAATACAATACAACTTAACACTATTGAAGAAGCAATAGAAGACATTAGACAAGGTAAAGTAATCATAGTTGTTGATGATGAAGATCGTGAAAACGAAGGTGATTTTTTGGCCGCAGCCGAAATGGTAACACCCGAAATGATTAACTTTATGGCTACACACGGTCGTGGATTAATATGTGCGCCATTGACAGAAAACCGTTGTAAAGAATTAGGACTTCATGTAATGGTAAGTAATAATACAGATCCTATGGAAACTGCATTTACTGTTTCGGTAGATTTAAGAGGAAATGGAGTTACTACTGGAATATCAGCGTCTGATAGAGCTAAAACAATTCTTTCATTAGTAGATCAAAATACAAAACCACATGACTTAGCTAGACCTGGGCATATTTTTCCGCTTATAGCAAAACAAGGTGGTGTATTAAGAAGAACAGGTCATACTGAGGCTGCCATTGATTTTGCAAGACTTGCTGGCTTTAAACCTGCCGGTGTTATTGTAGAAATAATGAATGAAGATGGAACCATGGCTCGTCTTCCACAATTAGTAGAAGTTGCTAAGAAATTCAATTTAAAATTAGTCTCAATTGAAGCCCTAGTAGCGTATAGAATGCAACATGATAGTTTGATTGTAAAAAAAGAAGATTTCAATATAGAAACTCGTTTTGGTACTTTTAGACTAAGAGCTTACCAACAAACAACAAACAAGCAAATTCATATTGCCTTAACAAAAGGAACTTGGAACTTAGGGGATTCCATACTCACTCGAATTAACTCATCACTTGTGAATAATGATTTATTAGGTACATTAACCAATAATGCCGACCAACAATTAGACGACATGTTTAAGGTAATTAATGAAGAAGGAAAAGGGGCATTAATTTTCATAAATCAAGACATACAATCATTAAACTTCTTAAATAGATTGAGTGAATTAAAAGTTTTACAACAAAATGGAACTCTAAAAGCACCAAAAATTATTATAGATAGCAAAGATTTTGGTATCGGTGCTCAAATACTACATGACATTGACATTTCAAAAATAAGATTAGTAACTAATACCGAAGGCACAAAACGCGTTGGAATGATTGGTTATGGATTAGAAATAACAGAATACGTAAGGTATTAGTTTGTTTTGAAAAAAAAGTAAAAAATAAATTTATTTGTAACCATAAGATTATGAATATTTTATAAAATAATTCGAAATTATCTTTATTTTTTTTCAAAAATACTCTTGCATAACCCAAAAAGAGCCTTACATTTGCAGTCGAAATCATCTAATGAGATCGGAATACTGGAGAAATGGCAGAGCGGTCGAATGCGGCAGTCTTGAAAACTGTTGACTGTAACAGGTCCGGGGGTTCGAATCCCTCTTTCTCCGCCAGTAGAAGTTTCAAAAGAAACTTTAAATATCAAAACCCTTTAAATACTAGTATTTAAAGGGTTTTTTCTTTTTTACAATATGTCAAAAAACACATATTAGAGCAAAGCGTGGTACACTTTTTAGTACACTTTTATTTTTTTGATTTTTGCGTCAAAAAAAAGTGTACTAAATTGAAAGAATTCCCCGGGAATTCCCTGTAAACAAAGGTGTCTTTCGAAATTTTTAAATCAATTTGAGTATTAATTTAAAAACTAGAAAACATGTTAAAAGTAATTTTTTACCTTAAATCTGAAAAAGCAGATAAAAACGGAGAATGCTCCATATTTGCGCGCATTACCTACAAAACCAACAGAGTTTCTCTCAGCACAGGAAAAACTATTTCCAAAGAAAGATGGATTTACACCAATAACCTCAGGAATCTGCTGCGACTCGAAAAAGAAAAGATCCTTAAAAATTATCTTGAATTATACCGCCTTAATGTCGAGAAAAAATTTAACCACCTTTTCAACATTGATCCCGAGGTATCTTTAGAAATGCTTAAAGCCGAACTTACCGGAAAATCTAAAATCCAAACAAGTAAAACAACAATCAATGAAGTTATGCAACGGCATAACAAATTCTTCAAAAGAAAAGTGGACGCAGGTGAAAGGTCAGCTGCATCTCTTCAGAAGTACAAACGAAGTGGTGAGCTTTTGACCGCATTTATGAAAAAACATTATACTGTAGAAGATATGCCGGTCAGCGAAATTTCAAATTCGTTCGTTTATAATCTTGAAGAATACTTAAAGTACGAGAGTTCATTTAAGGGGCAGGTCGGAATAAAAAACAACTCTGTGGTTAAATATATGAAAATGTACAAAACAGCCTGCAACTATTGCATACGGATGGATTTGTTTGTCCGCAATCCCTTTGATGCCTACGACGGAAAATTAAGCGTAAAGGACGCGGTATTTCTAACCCAGCAGGAACTTAAACTTATTGAAGAAAAGCCAATCTTTATGGAGCGCCTACAGAAAGTCAGGGACATATTTCTTTTTTGCTGCTACACAGGATACGCACCGGTGGATGCTTTGAACCTGACCCCTGCAAATCTCTTCGAAGACAATGACGGTAACCTTTGGATAATGACAAACAGGACAAAAACTGCGATTAGGGAAAATGTACCCGTGCTTCCTCCTGCCATGGCTGTGATCAAAAAATATAAAAATAAACAGATAGGGCTGCTTCCGCAGATTTCAAATCAAAAGATGAATGCTTACTTAAAGGAGATTGCGGATATATGCGAGATCAATAAACATCTGACTTGGTATGTTTCAAGACATACCTTTGCTACTACTGTCACTCTAGGAAATGGCGTGCGTCTGGAACATGTCTCAGCAATGATGGGTCATACAAATATTAAGCAGACACAGCACTATGCTAAAGTTTTAGATGTTAATATAATGGAAGATATGGAGAAACTGAAACTAAAGTACAAGTGAAATTCGTTAAAAAAAAAGGCTCCAAATTTGGAGCCTTTACTTTGACATTGTTGTGACTGAATACACTTTTGTTAGCCATTATTTTCGTCAAGAATTTTATCTATTTTTGATGCATCGTACAGAAATATATCCCCCAGTTTAGTAAATGGGAGTATTCCTGTCTGTCTGTATTTTATAATAGTATTGCTAGACAATCCAAATATCTTTTTTAAATCTTCATTTCTGTAATATACAGGTATCACGCCTTTACCCTGTCCGCTGATTTTTGAATCAATTGTTTCCAGCCTCACCAGTACAGGCTCTATTATCTGTTTTACTCTCATTACAAAAGAGAGTTTTCTTTCTTTTTTTGTCATCACTAAATATTTAAATTTTGACACTAAACTATTTTTACAATCTCTTACCAGCTCTGAAGTCTTCTTTTTCTTTCCTCCATTCTTGTAATGAATTCTTCTAAAAATGTAATCTGTTTCCCTTTATACGTATAACCTTTACATTCGGAGAACTGTCTGCTGATCGACTTAATTTTCGACTGTCCCCCATCATCGCCGGCATATGTGAAATTATTTTCGAGGAAAAGCTGAAACTTACTTCTATTATTTTTTTCATCTGCATTATCAAAAAACAAAAGACCTTCATCCATTAAGATATAAAAGAGCTGGGCAAAGTCAATTTTACTGTAACAGGATTTACATTTTTCTTTTGAAAAAACAGATTGCACTTTGTTGTCCATGTCAGTTTCGCTGACTAGATTTTCTAATAATCGTAACCTTTCATCAAATTTCAATATAACATTAAAGAACTCTATTTGCTTACCCCTTTTCATTGCTTCTAAAATTTAGTCATCATTCTTTAAATATGAACTATATTGTTTATTTGTATTCCTTGTCAGGGCATACAAAGAATTTCGACACTAATGCCAAATAGCATTGATGTAATTAAGACACCAATCTCATTACAGTAGTAAAGCGAATTTAAAAAGTAAAAGTATATCTCAGCTTTTTATTGTTTTCAAAGGAATATAATGACTTTATTTGGCATTGTTAGAAAATATAAAACATTGGCAATTCCTATTTCTTCAGGTGCTTTTCTTCAAATTCCTCAGTAAGTGATATGATTTTTTGGGATAAAACGGCAAATTCTGCGGTCTTTTTTTCCAGTTTGTACAGATATGCCAAAGCTTTCTTTTCGGAAAATTTTTGATATAAAATCTTTACCACCTGATTGTAATTTACCCCGACCGCTCTAAACTGGCTATAGAAAGAAGTCAGGCGCATATAATAATCCATTGTTGCTTTATCAATCTTGACTGTTTTTATGCCTTTTTGAAAAACACACGCTCTAATAAAGTGCGCCTTTACATGCATTCCTGATGTTTCAAAAAGAGTAAGGAAGCGTGCATTTTCTTCATCATTAAGGCTGATAGAATAGCGGTGGACTGCTGGATCTATTTTGGCAGGTCTGCCTCCTTTATTCCGATTCTTTTTTTCTTCATTTTCCATGATTAATCGTATTACTTAAAACCAATATATCTGATAATCGGCAATTAAACTCCAATTTGGAAGTGTTTGGAAGAACTTGGACGCATTTGGCTTATTTCTACCTAACCCAGTCTAAACCTTTAACATTGGTAATCCGCTGTCAAATAAAGCCATCATAGGACAATTCAAAAGAGCAGGCCGTTTTCAGGATTAATTTTCTGAAAACATGAAATTATGCTCTACAAAGAAACAGTTACCGAGGAGATGTGGGAACTTCTCCAAAGGCTTATGAAAGATGAAAATTTGAAAGACCACATATTAGTCGGCGGTACGGCACTTGCCTTACGATTAGGACACCGCTTATCGGTAGACATAGATCTTTTTACAACAAAAGATTTTGATCCGCAGATGATGCTAAATTATCTGCATGACACTTACGGTGCAAATAAAGAAGAAAGCAGACTTTACAACAACACAGTTCTTACCTTCATTGATAATATAAAAGTCGATGTTGTTACACACAATTACCCTATTCTGAATTCTGTGGAAACAACGGAAGGAGTCCGCATGATTTCCAATGAAGACATTGGAGCAATGAAACTTCATGCAATCCATCAGAGCGGTACCAGATACAAGGATTTTGTCGACATGTACTTTATGCTTGAGCAAGAACCTCTAAAATTTTATCTGCAAGCCTATCAGAGGAAATATGACAAAGATCCCTACTGGGCTATCATAGGTCTAAATACCTATGACAAGATTACCACATTTGAAGGTGTAGACATTGTAAAAGAAAAAGAGCAGAATTGGAAAAATATTAAAAAGCGACTGGAACTGGCAGTAAAAAATCCTTTATACAAATTTAAACCAGAAAGCCAGGATTTACCAATTAACCCCAATAAAAAGAGAGGTTTTCGCAGGTAATTCAGCAGAAATTGCTTATCTTTGATACTAACCATTATTCAAAAAACAATGGAGAAATCAACTAAAATCATACCCAATCTTCACCCTAAATTCTTTTGGGATTTTAGATTCGATAATATTGATTGGGACGGGGGATATAAAATGGTTATTGCCCGTATTGTGGAGCGTGGTGGTCAAGATCAAATTGACGAAATCCTGCGTTTTTATGGTCGTGAAAAAGTGATTAAAGCAGTCCGTGACGAGATTTCCTTTCTGCCCAACTATGCGATTGAAGATGCCCTTAAATTCTTTCCAGAACTCAAAAAGGAAGAAATGTACTGCTACCTCAACCGTAAGGACAAACCATACCACTGGATTTAGTTTCAGTGTTAAACCATCGGAAATAAATATTCAAACCCTACCTTTCACTATAATTTATCAGTCTATTCGATTATCTATGCAAAACAATAACAAACAGAAAATTTATACAGGAAATTTCATCTCAACATTTAGAGCAATAATACTTATCCTATTTTTTATTTTCGTCTGCGTATATTTTATAAAAGGCATTTTAGCAGGGAGCTCTGCAGGCT
>NZ_MTCA01000184.1:0-6199 GCF_002150205.1 Flavobacterium sp. FPG59
ATCCACAACACTATGAAAAAATATAAAAACTCAATTTTTTACTTGGTTGTGACTGGCGTATTTCTCTTTTTGATGTATCTCATTATCAATAAAGGAAAAACGCTCGAAGCTAATGAAACAATTGTATCCCCAATTAGTGACAAAGGATCTTGGGGCGATTTCATTGCCTCTATGCTTCATAATTTTCAGGATCCATTGGCCATACTATTGGCTCAAATTATCACTATTATTCTTGTAGCACGCATATTTGGATGGATTTTCAAAAAAATTGGTCAGCCCTCAGTAATAGGAGAAATTATTGCTGGTATTGTTTTGGGACCCTCTTTATTGGGTTTGTATTTCCCTGAAGTATCTGCTGCATTGTTTCCAGTAGCATCTTTAGGAAATTTAAAATTTTTAAGCCAAATAGGACTGATCCTTTTTATGTTTGTAATAGGTATGGAGCTGGATTTAAAAGTCTTAAAAAACAAAGCTAACGAAGCCATTGTAATCAGTCATGCTAGTATTATTATTCCGTTTACACTGGGCATAGGGCTTGCCTATTTTGTGTACAATCAATTTGCTCCAGAAGGCGTTAAGTTTTTATCTTTTAGTTTGTTCATGGGTATTGCATTAAGCATCACTGCTTTTCCAGTACTGGCTCGTATTGTGCAGGAAAGAGGCATACACAAGACAAAATTAGGCGCTATTGTAATTACTTGCGCAGCAGCAGATGATATTACTGCTTGGTGTATTTTAGCAGTAGTAATTGCAATTGTAAAAGCGGGAACCTTTGTCAGTTCACTATACATTATCATGCTTGCAGTACTATATGTTGCAGCAATGATCTATATCGTAAAACCTTTCTTAAAGAGAATTGGAGATTTATATGGAACTAAAGACAGTATTGTAAAACCGGTTGTAGCTATCTTTTTTTTGGTCTTAATTGTATCCTCATACGCAACTGAAGTGATTGGAATCCATGCTCTTTTTGGGGCTTTTATGACAGGAGCTATTATGCCAGACGTACCTAAATTTAGGACCATATTTATAGAAAAAGTAGAAGATGTCGCACTAATTCTGCTATTACCGCTATTCTTTGTGTTCACAGGATTAAAAACCGAAATTGGTCTTTTAAACGATCCCTATTTATGGAAAATAACGGGTTTCATTATTCTTGTGGCGGTTGTAGGTAAGTTTTTTGGAAGCGCACTAGCAGCCAAATTTGTGGGTCAAAGTTGGCGCGATAGCTTAACCATTGGCGCCTTGATGAACACCCGAGGATTGATGGAGTTAATTGTATTAAACATAGGTCTAGAACTAAAAGTACTTACACCCGAAGTTTTTACAATGATGGTTATTATGGCACTCGTAACTACATTTATGACAGGACCGGCACTTGATTTAATTAACTTTATTTTTAAAACCAAAGATAGCGGTGAACACGTAGACTCCTCAGATGATACAAAGTTCCGTATACTGATCTCTTTTGGGAACAATGAAAAAGGAAAATCACTGCTTCGAATTGCAAATAGCTTGGTAAAAAAACAAAAAAGTACCGCTAGCGTTACCGTTATGCACTTGTCTTTAAGCGACGAAGTTCATAGTTTCAACCTAGAGGACAAAGAAAAAAACAGTTTTCACCCTTTGGTTGAAGAATCTCAAATTCTAAAACAAGAAATCACTACCATTTTCAAGGCTACAACAGATATTGAAACTGAAATTGCCGATGTTGCTAATCAAGGAGATTATGATTTACTGCTAATAGGTTTAGGAAAATCTATTTTTGAAGGTACTATCCTTGGGAAAGTGATTGGGTTTACCACTAGAATCATTAATCCTGACCGTTTAATAGATAAGTTTACAGGAAAAGAAGGCTTGTTTGAAAATTCACCATTTGATGAGAGAACAAGACAAATCATTTCCAAAACCAAAATGCCTATTGGAATTCTTATTGATAAAGATCTACAACAAGTAAACCAAGTTTTTATTCCGGTTTTTAGTTCTGAAGATTATTTTTTAATGGACTATGTTCAAAAATTAATTTACAATAATAATTGCAAAATTATACTCTTAGATGTTAATGGAAGATTGACTACTAATTTTGTGATGAATAGCGCCATCCAATCACTAGAACAACAATTCCCAAACAATATCAGTGTTATTACCGATAAGATTATCAAAAAAGATTTCTTAGATCAGCAAGATTTAATGCTTATTAGCCTTGAGAGCTGGAAAGCACTTGTAGATTCAAGAAGTACTTGGTTGAGTGGCGTTCCTTCGGTGTTAATTGTTAAGCAATAATTATGAATTGGGTCTTACTGGTAATTGGAGGTCTTTTTGAAATAGGTTTTGCAACCTGTTTGGGCAAAGCCAAAGAAAGTTCAGGTGCTACAGCAACAATATGGTTGATAGGGTTTTTAGTGTGCTTATCTATAAGCATGTTATTACTCTACAAAGCCTCTCAAACATTACCCATAGGAACTGCTTATGCCGTATGGACAGGAATTGGCGCAGTAGGAACAGTTCTTGTTGGGATTTTTGTATTCAAAGAACCCGCTGATTTCTGGAGGATATTTTTCATCACGACCTTAATAAGCTCCATCATTGGATTAAAATTGGTGTCCAGTCACTAATATTTACATGACTGTTAACCCAATTAGGATGGAAAATGACTACTTATCGTACTTTTTAATTTCAAAATTCTCACCATCAAAAACGCCATAAGTAAAATATACAATCCAATCTCCTAGGTTGACATACTCGGCATTTTCACCTACGGAAACTTTCATCGGTAAATGACGGTGACCAAAAATAAGGTAATTGTAATGCTTGGTTTCTAGTTTTCTTTTGGAATACAGAATAAGCCATTCTTTGTCTTCGCCAAGAAAAGTCACATCTTCATCACCCGAAATCAGTTTGTTTTTGACCGATAAATATTGTGCCAATTTCACTCCAATATCCGGATGCAACCATCTGAAAAGCCATTTGAAAAACGGATTGGTAAACACTTTTTTCATGCGTTTGTACCCTAAATCGCCAGGTCCTTTTCCGTCTCCGTGGCCAATAAGGAATGTTTTGTCTCCAAAAGTGTATTCTTGATTGTCATGAAAAACTGAAATGTTCAATTCCTTCTGGAAATAATCGGCCATCCACAAATCGTGATTTCCCACAAAGAAATAGATAGGAATGCCACTATCACGAAGTTCTGCTAGTTTACCCAAAACACGGATGAAACCTTTTGGAACTACTGTTTTGTATTCGAACCAAAAATCAAATAAATCGCCTAATAAAAAAAGAGCCTCGGCATCTCTTTTAATTTCGTCAAGCCACGCTACAAACTTTTGTTCTCTTGGATAACTCAAGTCAGGCGTAGGAGCACCAAAATGTTGATCAGACGCAAAATATATTTTTTTGTTGTTGGGTAATTGCATGAAGTTACAAAATGGATTTTACATTATCACTGGCATACCATTCTGCAAAAGAGGATTCGGTTTCTTGTAATTTTAACGAAAACAGCGCAATACCTTCTGGAAGTCTATTACTGATGCGTTGCGCAAAATCAATAACCATGTTCTCACTTGTGGGTTGATAATCCACCAAAATTACGTGATGCCCGCGGTTGATAAGTTCGTTAGCCAAATCAATATGTGGTGTAGTACCGTTGAAAACTGTAGCGTGATCAAACTGATCTACAATTTCTTCTTTTACAATTTTCTTTAAATCCGTAAAGTCAATTACCATTCCGAATTTCACATTAGAACGGTCTGTAATTGGCGTACCAATTACGGTTACTGACAATTTATAACTATGTCCATGAACATTTTTACATTTGCCATCGTAGCCATACAAGGCATGACCGGTCTCGAAACTAAATTGTTTTGTAATTCTGATATTGCTCATCGGAGTTTAATTTTGAGACAAATTTAGTGATTTTTTGACTTGTAGTAAAAGCTTTGTTCATCAAACCACTTGAATGCTAATAAAACAAAAAAAATTAAGAAAACCGTATCGTAGTAAAGCAAGTTAAATTCGACCAAAATTTACAATAAATTAACATACCGATTGCGTTGTCAATATTATTAGTAATATATTTGGCTTTCAAATATTTGAAAAAAAATAGGATCATTTTGCTTACTCAATATTAGTACAAAACCTATTATGATTTTAATTACTTGAATAAAACTAACTAACACTTATTTATTACTTTTTCTATGAAAAAAACTTTACTCAACAATGTTTTGTTTGTGTTACTCACCTTTTTGGGTTTGAGCCTGAGTTCATCACTTAACGCACAAACTACCTACACGTGGAACCAAACAGGTAGCGCCTCTTTTGGTCTTGCAGGAAACTGGTCTCCAAGCAGAGATACGCCGGCAGCAAATGATATTTTAGTTTTCAATAACGGTGCTACAACTACCGTAACTGATGTACCTACACAAACCATAGGAGGTCTTACAGTTGCATCAAATACTAATATAACATTAAACACATCAGCTACACCCGCAAAAATACTAACTATCACTAACGGTCTAAGCGGAGCAGATTTTTCTGTTGAAAGTGGCTCTCAACTTAACGTGGCCATTACAGGGGGTGCTTTCCCTTTGACTATCGCTATTGGCACAGGAGCAACTGGAACCGTTGCCGGTTCTATGACATTTTCGAGCGCAACGGCTTTAACAACAAACGCCATAACTGCTGCTGATGCAAGTGGTTTAACTTTTACAAATGGTGCAACACTTACGCAAAGTACAAATAGTACAGGTAACATTTTTGGTAGCGGAACAAGCAACAGTGTTATATTTGCAAGTGGATCTACTTTTATTCAGGCCGCTGGTTCAAACCCTTTTCAAAAAACGCAACCTGCATCAGTAGTAGTTTTTCAAACAGGAAGTTTATTTAAATTAATTGCAAATCAAGCTCCTGCTTTTTCCGGAAGAACCTATGCAAACCTTGAAATTGCAGCAACTGGATTTAGTCAAAGTTCTACCGGAACAGGGGCTTTATCAATAGACAACCTTACAATAACCACAGGGGCTCTCAACATAAATCTTACCTCAGCAGTTTCAATAAAAGGAAATATTAATGTAGCTACAGGGCAAACATTGACTTTTAGTCCTGCAACTGCAGCTGGATCTTTAACATTTAATGGTACAACAGCTCAAACCATCAACAATGCAGGAACACTTACTTTTACTGCAAATACAAATGCGATCATAGCAAATACAAACGGAGTTACTTTTAACCAATCTCAAACATTGTTAGGAAGTACTACTGTAAATGCTGGGGCTACATTAGCAACAAACGGAACCCTTACACTTTCAGGCACACCTTCTATCAATGGGACACTACGATTAAATTCAACTGGATTACTTTCAGGTGCTACTCCTACTTATGGTGCTGCGTCAAGTCTAGTATACAATAGCGTTATTGGCGGTGCCAATGTAGGAAACGAATGGACTGGGAATGCAACTACAGCTGGGGCTGGGATTCCAAACAATGTGACTCTAAACAGCAGTAGCATCAACATCAACAGCAATAGAGGTCTTGCTGGTAATTTAACCATTGACTCTGGAAGTACAGTAACAGTTAAATCAGGAAATAATCTTTCTGTGGCAAATAATTTATTTAATAACGGTACAGAATCTTCATTCGTTCTCGAAAATAATGCAAACCTTATCCAAAATGGGACTACCAATACCAATACTGGCGCTATAACTATCAGCCGAAATGGAGCTTCACTGATGCTTTTAGATTACAGTTTATGGTCTTCACCAGTAAGCGGTCAAAAATTAAAAGCTTTTTCTCCTAACACGCTAGACAATCGTTTTTATACTTATAATCCAACTACAAACATTTATGTACCAGTGGCTACTCCAGCTAGTACTGATTTTGCATCAGGAAATGGGTATTTAATTCGTGTTCCAAATGATCATCCTACCACTCCTACTATCTGGAGCGGAATCTTTAGAGGTGTTCCAAACAATGGAAACATCTCTGTTTCTGGTTTGACTTCAGGAACTCTTAATGCAGTAGGAAATCCGTATCCATCTACCATCAGTGCTGATGCTTTTATCACTGCTAATAACCTTACAGAACCGTTGTATTTTTGGAGAAAAACAAATGCTGCTGCAGGAACTGCATACGCCACTTATACAATGGCAGGAGCTGTTGGAACACCAGGTAATGGCGGAATCACGCCTAACGGAACTATTCAAGT
>NZ_MTCA01000358.1:0-1570 GCF_002150205.1 Flavobacterium sp. FPG59
GTTTTTAATATTTTAATACATTTTGTCATGAGAAAAAATTATTTTCCAAAAAGAGTGTCACAAGTTGTTTTATTCTTTTTCTTAATAATATCTGCAAATACTTTTGCACAAGTAGGTGTAGGTACAACAACACCTCATTCAAGTTCGGTTCTTGACGTTTCATCAACTACTCAAGGTATGCTTACGCCAAGGATGACCACCGCACAACGTTTAGCAATTGCATCTCCAGCCGATGGATTAATTGTTTATGATACAAATCTTAAATCATTATACCATTATAATCAAGGGATAACTTCTTGGAATCTAATTAATAGTGATGCTAACGGAAGGTTGAAGTTTAAACGTATCAGGTCTACTGATGTATTAGCTACTGTTTTAGCAACAGAACTAGCCGCAGGTGGTGGTACAAAGTATGTTTTAGATAGTGGTACGTATTATGAAATAAATGGGGTTATCAATGTGAATTTTCCAATTGATTTGAATAATGCTTACATAGTAGGGTTAGATGCAAATGAAGATGTATTATTTAAATCCAGTGGATTCCTATTTGAAGGAGCAATGGGAGGCACTATTAAAACACTTACTATTTCAGGAGGAAGTTCTGTTTTTAATTTGGTGGCAAGTGGCAATACTCAAAGTATTATTTTTAGAGATGCTATTGTTGCGAACTCGGCAAATGTGGGGACAATTAGTGGTTTTGGCTTAGTGTTTTTTTCAGTTATTAATTATGCAGCAAATGTAACAGGGATTACCTACACCAATAATACTCGAGTGCTGTTAAGTAACACGGCATGGTTTGGGAACAACGCAGGTACTTTTGAAAGGTTTACCGGTACATTTTCTTTGATCCAAAAACAAGGTGGTTTTTGTGAAGTAAATGGTGCTGCGGTTGGGGTAGATGTAAGTGCAAACCCAACTATAACTGGTGATGCTGTCATGGAATTAGTAGTTTTTACAGGTACACTTTCTACGGGAAAATATGTCAACGGTTACACAGCGGGTTCTTATACAGGCTATAATTTTGATAATAATTGGAATGTTCGATGCTCTGGTATTCCTACGGAAGTAGATGCATCGGCCACAGGAAACTTATACGATCCTAGTAACACAACTTCTACAAGAACTACAGCCACAACTCAAAATGTAGGTTATAAGGTAAATACAAACGTAACAACAACCGATGAACTTTTAAGAGTTAATTCAAGTACTACAGGAAGACTTACTTACAGAGGAAAAAAAACACGTTCTTTTCAAATTAACTCATCAGTTGCTTTTATAGAATCAACAGTAGGAACTAATGCTGTCTATGTGTTTTATTTTGTAAAAGTTGGCTCAAACGGAACCACAATTACGCCGCTACCATCAACTGAAACGTATATTGATACAAATAGTGGCTTTACACAAGCTTTCCCAGTTACAGGTTCCGTAACATTAAATCAAAATGAGTCTGTTGAATTATGGTTAAAGAGAATCAATACAGGTACAAAAATCAATGTCGATACTTTTTCATTCAACATGACTTTAAAGTAAATCTAGTTTTATTACTTGTTTAATTGATATAATTTTAAAA
>NZ_MTCA01000099.1:0-10553 GCF_002150205.1 Flavobacterium sp. FPG59
CTTTCATTTTAATAAAAACTCCAAAAAAGAGATTTACAAATTAAAATTATCTCATTTTCAAATGGCTTAATTTTAACATTAAAAAACTATTTTTGCACCTCATAACTATAACTACATAATGAGCACAACAAAAACAATCCAATCAGCATTAATCTCTGTCTTTTCCAAAGAAGGATTAGAGCCAATCGTTAGACAACTAAACAGTCAAAATGTTACAATTTATTCTACTGGTGGAACAGAAGATTTTATAAAAAATCTTGGAATCCCAGTAATTCCAGTAGAAGATGTAACCTCATATCCGTCTATATTAGGAGGAAGAGTAAAAACATTACACCCAAAAGTTTTTGGCGGAATACTAAATCGTCAGGATAATGAGAGTGATGTGCAACAAATGAAAGAATTTGACATCCCGCAAATAGATTTAGTAATAGTTGACTTATACCCATTTGAAAAAACAGTTGCTTCGGGAGCTACTGAAGCGGATATAATTGAAAAAATTGACATCGGTGGCATATCGTTAATTCGTGCCGCTGCAAAGAATTTTAAAGATACCGTTATTATTTCGTCTATGGAACAATATAGTTTGTTTTTAGAAACTATCACAAAACAGAACGGAGCTACAACATTAGAAGATCGTAAATTATTTGCTACCAAAGCATTTCACGTATCTTCACATTATGACGGAGCTATTTTTAATTATTTCAATACAGATGAAACCATTTACAAAGAAAGTATTGCAGATGGTCAAGTTTTAAGATACGGAGAAAACCCTCACCAAAAAGGATTTTTCTTTGGTGATTTTGATGCGATGTTCAAAAAAGTTCACGGAAAAGAACTTTCTTATAACAATTTACTAGATGTAGATGCAGCCGTAAATTTGATACATGAATTCAAAAATGATGGTCCAACTTTTGCTATTTTAAAACACAACAACGCCTGCGGATTAGCCAGCAGAACTACAATTCATGAAGCGTATCTAGCCGCATTAGCTTGCGATCCTACATCAGCTTTTGGAGGTGTTTTAATTTCAAATACTAAAATAGATGTAACAACCGCTCAAGAAATCAATTCTTTGTTTTGTGAAGTAGTTATTGCTCCTGCTTATGATGACGATGCTCTTGCCATACTACAAGAGAAGAAAAACCGAATTATTTTAATCCAAAACGAATTAGATTTGCCACAAAAACAAGTACGTACGTGTTTAAATGGATTGTTAATTCAAGAAAGAAACAACATCACAGATACTAAAGAAGACTTAAAAACCGTTACCAATACAGCGCCTACTGAGCAAGAAATTAAAGATTTAATTTTTGCTTCTAAAATTTGCAAAAACACAAAATCAAACACAATTGTATTTGCAAAAAACGGTACGCTTATTGCTTCAGGTACAGGACAAACCTCTCGTGTTGATGCTTTAATGCAAGCTGTTGAAAAAGCTAAAAATTTCGGATTTGATTTACAAGGTGCATCCATGGCCAGCGATGCTTTTTTTCCGTTTCCGGATTGTGTAGCATTAGCAAAAGAAGCAGGAATCACAGCAGTTATTCAACCAGGAGGATCTATTAAAGATGAATTGAGCATTAATTATTGCAATGAAAATAATCTTGCAATGGTATTTACAGGAACGCGTCATTTTAAACATTAATTTGTTTAACTTTGTCTGGCATTTTTATATAACTTTTAACCCTTAAAAAACTTATGGGATTTTTTGATTTCATGACCGAGGATATTGCGATAGACCTTGGTACCGCAAACACTTTAATCATACATAATGATAAAGTAGTAATTGACAGCCCTTCGATAGTAGCACGCGATAGAATTTCTGGAAAAATCATTGCTGTTGGTAAAGAGGCCAATATGATGCAAGGTAAAACGCATGAAAACATTAAGACAATAAGACCCTTGAAGGATGGTGTAATTGCTGACTTTGATGCTTCAGAAAAAATGATCAGTATGTTTATAAAAAGCATACCTGCATTAAAGAAACGAATGTTTACACCAGCGCTTCGCATGGTAGTATGTATCCCATCTGGAATTACTGAGGTGGAAATGCGTGCTGTAAAAGAATCTTGTGAGCGTGTAAATGGTAAAGAAGTATACTTGATTCATGAACCAATGGCAGCCGCAATAGGTATTGGTATTGATATTATGCAACCTAAAGGAAACATGATTGTTGATATAGGTGGTGGAACTACTGAGATTGCTGTTATTGCTCTTGGTGGAATTGTATGTGATAAATCTGTAAAAATTGCTGGTGATGTTTTTACAAATGATATTGTATACTACATGCGTACACAACACAATTTATTTGTGGGAGAAAGTACCGCCGAAAAAATAAAAATCCAAATTGGAGCCGCAATCGAAGATCTTGAAACTCCTCCAGAGGATATGTCTGTTCAAGGTAGAGATTTATTAACTGGTAAACCAAAACAAGTAGAAGTATCTTACAGAGAAATTGCAAAAGCATTAGACAAATCTATTCAAAGAATTGAGGATGCCGTAATGGAAACTTTGTCTCAAACACCTCCAGAATTAGCTGCTGACATCTACAATACAGGTATTTATCTTGCAGGTGGTGGATCAATGCTACGAGGTCTTGACAAAAGAATTTCTCAAAAAACAGATTTACCGGTTTATATAGCTGAAGATCCTTTGAGAGCTGTTGTAAGAGGTACTGGTATGGCCTTGAAAAACATAGTTAAATTTAAAAGTATACTTATTAAATAATTAAAACATTTAAACTAAATCCTAGTTAGGTATTCCAATTGAATTTATAATTAGTATTTAGTTTTTGTTGCAATTTTCTTTAAAATAATTCATTTAAGAAAATGCAGCAAATTTTTAATTTTATTTTTAAAAACAGCAACCGATTGCTGTTTTTGCTGCTTTTGGGTATATCACTTTCCTTGACTATTCAATCACACTCTTTTCATAGAAGTAAAATAATAAGTTCCGCTAATTTTTTGAGTGGTGGCGTTTATGAAAAAATAAACAATGTCAATGAATATTTGAATTTAAAAGCTCAAAATGACGCATTGGCACAAGAAAACGCAACCCTTAAAAGCTTACTCTTTAATAAAAAAGATACCGCTAGCGTAAAATTAACGGACAGTTTAAAAGGCGTAAAACCTAGTGACATATTAGTTTCTAAAGTTATTCACAACTCCTATAACGTTTATGAAAACTACCTCACTATAAATTCAGGCGAGCTGGATGGAGTAAAACCTGACATGGGCGTGATCAACAGCTTAGGAATTGTAGGAATTATAGAAAACACCTCAAAAAATTATGCGACCGTAATATCTATCCTGAATAAACGATCGCAAATTAATGCTAAGATTAAGAAGTCAAACCACTTTGGATCATTAAACTGGAACGGAAAAAGTACTGGATTTGTACAATTGACAGATTTGCCAAGACTTGCCATGATTAAAATTGGCGACACTATTGTTACAGGTGGTCAGTCTGTTATTTTTCCTGAGAATATAAATATTGGTACTATTTCAAAAATTTACAGAGACACCCAAACTAACTTTTATACACTTGACGTAAAGTTATTTAATGATATGACTAATCTGGGTCATGTATATATTATTAAAAGTAAGGACAAAGAAGAGATTACTAATTTAGAAAAAAAAGGCAAAGATGAATAGCACCTTGTTAGTCAATATTCTTCGATTTATTCTTTTATTAGCACTTCAGATAGTTGTTTTCAACAATATGAACTTACTGGGCTATGTTAGTCCGTTTCCTTACATATTGTTTATCATTTTGTATCCTGTAAATGGAAACAAATCTGCCTTGCTGGCATCTAGTTTTTTACTGGGTATCATCATGGACCTTTTTAGTAATTCTGGAGGAACACATGCAACAGCGTGCATTATACTGGCTTACTTACGCCCTACTCTTTTTAAATTTGCATTTGGTTTAAGTTATGAATACCAAACCATAAAATTAAATGAGGTACTTACTCCACAACGATTTACATTTATCTTACTATCGGTTGTGATTCATCATTTTACCTTGTTTTTATTAGAAGCTTTTCAATTAAGTTTTATAGTAGACACACTCTTAACGGTGCTATTAAGCACTACCTTTACCATAATTATCTGCATCATAATTATCTATTTAATCAAGCCTAATAAAAGATGAGAAAAGCATTATTGCCTGCCTTAATAACCATAGCTACACTATTATTGGTTGTAAGGATTTTTTATTTGCAAGTAGTTGATGAAACTTTAAAATTAAAATCAGAGAACAACGCTATTAAAAAAAAATACGAGTATCCTGAACGCGGATATATTTATGATCGTAACGGTAAATTACTTGTGGCTAACCAAGCCTCTTATGATATCATGGTTATTCCTAGAGAGGTCAAAAACACAGATACGCTAGAGTTTTGCCAACTACTTAATATTACAAAAGAGGATTTTATAAAAAAAATTGAAAAAGCAACTGTTTACAGTCCTAGGTTGCCTTCTGTTTTTTTATCGCAATTAAATAAAAATGAGTTTGCTGCTTTTCAGGAAAAGATTCGAAAATACGAAGGTTTTTATTTCCAAAAACGTTCACTTCGAGATTATGAAGTGAATTTTGGTGCCAATATTTTTGGCTTTATCACACAAGTAAACGAAAAACTAATTGAAAAAAATCCGTATTACAACAGTGGAGATTTAATTGGAAAACAAGGTGTAGAACAAAGTTATGAAAATTTATTACGCGGTATTAAAGGTGTAAAATACCTTCAAAAAGACAAACACAACCGTGAAATAGGATCCTACAAATCAGGCAAGTATGACACCATAGCCGTTCAAGGGCAAGACATTAACCTTACCATTGATGCCGAAATCCAAAAATATGGCGAAGAACTGATGATTAATAAAAGAGGTGGAATTGTTGCTATTGAACCAAAATCTGGTGAAATCTTAGCACTTGTAACAGCTCCATCCTACGATCCTGGAATTCTTGTAGGCAGACAACGCTCAAAAAATTACACACAATTATACCGTGACTCTATTGCTAAACCATTATACGATCGTGGTTTACTAGCTGAATACCCCCCTGGTTCACCATTCAAAATTTTAACGGGTCTTGTTGCGTTACAAGAAGGTGTAATTGATTATAACACAACCGTATTTTGTAATCGAGGTTTTAGCTATGCTAGAGGTAGATTTATGGGTTGCCACTGTCATGGAGGCGCGCTTCAATTGCATAGAGGTATATTTGAGTCTTGCAACTCTTATTTTGCAACTGCTTATATGAAAACCATCAATAAGTATGCTAAACCTGCCTATGCCGTTGATGTTTGGAGTAATCACCTTAAAAGTTTTGGTTTAGGCCAATTTATGGGTTATGATTTACCTATTGGCAAAAGAGGACTAGTCCCAACTTCAAAAACATACAAACGCATGTACCCTAATGGTGGTTGGAGAAGCACTGCTATTGTATCTAACGCTATTGGTCAAGGTGAAGTTTTAATGACCCCTATTCAACTAGCAAACATGATGGCTACAGTAGCTAATGAAGGATATTATTATACGCCTCACATCATAAAGAAAATAGAAGGTATCCCAATTGAAAGTAAGTTCACTACTAAACATACCACAACAATTGATAAAAAATTTTTCAAACCTATCATAAGCGGTTTATTTGACGTGTACAACCTAGGTACAGCAAGAGGACTTCGAGTAGAGGGAATTGAAATTTGTGGAAAAACAGGAACTGCCGAAAATTTTACAAAAATTGGTGGTGTTCGAGTAAAAATGGAAGATCATTCCATATTTGTAGCATTTGCCCCAATGAATAACCCTAAAATTGCCATAGCAGTAATGGTAGAAAATGGAGGTTATGGAGCGACAATTGCAGGTCCGATTGCGAGTTTGATGATTGAAAAATACCTTAGACATAAAATCACCCGTGTAGACCTTGAAAAAAGAATTCTAGCAACGAGTTTACAAGGTCGTTACGCCAAATTAGGTGGACTTTCGGAAACCGTTAAACTGCAATTAAAAATAGCAGATTCGTTACAAAAATTAAAAACAGGAACACCTAAAAAAGTTCTGTTGACTACTGATACAATTAAAGAAAAAAAACTAGCTTCCCAATCTAATGAAAAACCAAAGTATAACAAATAATATTGACTGGATCAGCATCATTATTTATACGGTGCTAGTACTATTAGGTTGGTTGAATATTTATTCTTCCTCATTATCGTCTATGGAAGACACTTATGAGAAACAATTAATCTTCATTCTATTTACCATCCCATTAATCTTTATTGTTGTATCTGTTGATGGTAAGTTTTATGAAAAATATGCTAGTATCATTTTTATAGTAGCACTTATATCTTTAGCGGGTCTATTTTTATTTGGGAAAACCATAGCTGGGCAAAGGTGTTGGTATGCAATAGGAAGTTTTACAATTCAACCCTCGGAGTTTGCAAAAGCAGCAACCTCACTAGCATTAGCAAAGTTTTTAAGTGATTCTCAAATCAATTTAAAAGATCCAAATAGACAAATTCAAGCACTAGCTATAATATTTTTACCTGTTCTTCTTATACTTCCGCAACCAGATCCTGGAAGTGCTTTAATATATAGCATTTTTATTATCGTGTTGTATAGAGAAGGCTTGCCATCCTGGTATGTTTGGACGGGTTTCATAACCATTCTATTATTTGTACTCACATTAGTAATTGAGCCTATTTACGTTGTTTTGGCAGCTTTACTTGTTATTGTTTTAGTTCATTATAGATCAAGATTAGCAGATAGAAACGTAATACTAAGTAGTATCTTGTTTGTACTGATAACTGGTTTTGTATTTTCTGTTGATTATATTTTCAATAATGTATTTAAACAGCATCATAGGGATCGTTTTAATATTCTACTAGGGAAAGCAGTAGATTTAAAAGGATCAGGCTATAATACCAATCAATCAACAATAGCAATAGGATCTGGCGGTTGGCTGGGAAAAGGTTTTCTAGAAGGCACACAAACAAAAGGTGGCTTTGTACCAGAAC
Organism: Flavobacterium sp. FPG59; assembly: GCF_002150205.1. Classification (NCBI taxonomy): domain Bacteria; kingdom Pseudomonadati; phylum Bacteroidota; class Flavobacteriia; order Flavobacteriales; family Flavobacteriaceae; genus Flavobacterium; species Flavobacterium sp. FPG59. The sequence goes on from NZ_MTCA01000099.1 coordinate 7,016, forward strand.
AACATACCGATTATATTTTCACAACAGTTGGTGAAGAATGGGGTTTTGCAGGATCACTAGTAGTAATAGCCCTATTTGCAGGATTATTTCTTAGAATTATATATTTGGCCGAAAGGCAAAAAACCAAGTTTAGTAGGGTTTATGGATATTGCGTAGCGGGTATTTTATTTACGCACTTCTTTGTAAACATTGCTATGGTATCTGGAATATTCCCAACAATTGGTGTACCATTACCTTTTTTCTCCTACGGAGGATCAGGGCTATGGGGCTTTACAATACTACTGTTTATTTTCATCAAAATGGATGCGAATAAAGTGAATGAATGGTAATTGTTGCATAAGTTTAAAACTATTAGCTTAATCCTTATCGAATGTGTAGTAGTAGATTTAGTTAAAACTCCAATATTTATAATCCTTGTTAGCTTCTAATTGATTTTCTAAACGGTCCTCTAATTGAGGGAAGAAGTTTATTCCCGTGAGTTTTTCTATTGCATCTACAGAGACTACAAATTTGTATAATGGTTCATCACTTGGTTGATTAGACATTAAAAAACCAATCATTTTCACTCTATTTCCAGAGCGATTCATCAATATTTTATAAAAATATTGAGGTACAGCGACCTTTTCTTTTCCAATAGTTTTTAAGGAATTGTTCAAAACACCTCCTGTCACTACATACACACCATTCTCTTTCACTGCCCAATACCTAACTTTTTGCTCTAATCTATTCCAAATACCGTTATTGAATTTCTTATCCTGAGGAGCTATATTTGAGGTCAAAAAAGTATCATTGTACGCTGACATTGAGAATTCCATATCTCCTGCTGGGCACAAATGCCCTTTATCATAATTAGAATTCTTATAATTCCTCCAATCAGCAGAACCTGTTATAACCTTAGCATCCTCAATAAAATAGGGGCGTTTAAAGTTATTGTTCTTTATGTAATCTTTCTTTAATTCATAAGCCACCCACTCTGCTTGTTCATAATTTTCATTATAAGAAAGAGAATAATAATTGTGCTTTACAATTGTATTTGTTGTTGATATTGGCAACAAATCATTTGTTGTATAACGTAATTCTGTTTGATTTACATCCTCAGACTTACTCCTCTTTTCGTATTCACTCTCTTCATTTGCAATGGGTACAAAACCATTTTGAGTATTTGACATCTCTTTTTTACAAGAAGAAAGTGTTGTAATAATTACAAAACACCCTACTACTATTCTACTGCTATTAAACCTCATACAACTTAGATAACGTTAAAAAACTAATTAAAATAAAGATAGGGAAATATTAAAAAGAGAGCATAAAAAAACGCTCAAAATTACTTTTGAGCGTTTTAGTAGGGTTGTTATAAAATTATGACTTTACAAGCTTGTCTTTTTTTACCTTAACGGGTAATACTTTGTTTGTAAAAGCTTTAGATTGTAAATCATCTAATACATTTAATGCTTCTTCTACATAGATATCTTTAGACAATGCTTCATGCCATCTTTCTCTTTTTTCTTTCAAAGAACTATCTTGATTCATAGCCTCAACTTCGTGTGGCAAAGAACTGAATCTTAAATCATTCTTATAATCAACAATTGATTTATACTTTTTTGCTTTTTCTTCAATTTGAGTTTGAGCAATTTTAAATTTAGTAATATTTAAACTGTAAATATTTTCCTCACTGCGTCCATCAATCCATTTTGCATTATCTTCAATCAATTGAAATTGTGGGTTCTGAGTAATTCTATTTTTACTATTCATTATTACTTGGGCAAAATTAGAATTATCATTCCATAATTGATAGCTAGTTTGATCAATTTTATCCCAAGGCATTGCGTTGTCAATATCCCTTTCACCCATTTTTAAATAAGAATAGCGATCTGGCATTACAATATCACTGTGTACACCTTCTAGTTGTGTAGATCCTCCATTAATTCTATAAAATTTCTGAGTAGTGGTTTTAATAGCCCCTAAATCTCCCACTGCACTATTACGTACAAGGGTATTCAAGTCATACACATTTTGAACAGTACCTTTACCATACGTTTGTTTACTTCCTATTACAATTCCGCGTTTGTAATCTTGAATTGCAGCTGCAAGAATTTCAGAAGCCGAGGCCGAGAAGCTATTTACCATAATTACAAGTGGTCCATCCCATTCAATTTTTGGATCCTTATCATACAAAACTTCTTTTTTTCGTCCAGCCGATTTAATTTGAACTATAGGACCTTGCTCAATAAATAATCCTGCAATATCAACAACAGTAGACAAAGAACCTCCTCCATCATCTCTAACATCTAATACGATTCCGCTAACACCTGCGTTTTTCAAACGGTCAACTTCAAGAGCAATATCTTTACCTGCATCTCTACCCTCTGGATTTTCAAAATCGATATAAAATTTCGGCAAATAAATAACCCCATATTTTAATCCATTTTTCTCAACCACACTTGACTTAGCGTATGTTTCTTCAATTTCAACAATATCACGAATTATAGAAACAATTTTAATAGTTCCATCCACTTTTTTAATGGTAAGGCGTACTTCAGAACCTTTTGGTCCTTTAATTTTTTTAACCACATCATCAAGACGCATTCCTACAACATCAACAGCCTCTGCATCACCTTGAGCAACTTTCATAATTAAATCACCCGATTCTAGTTGTTTACCTCTCCAAGCAGGCCCACCAGAAATAAGTTCAGATATTTCAGTAAGATCATTTTTCTTTTGTAATCTTGCTCCAATACCTTCTAACTTACCACTTATACTTACATCAAAACGTTCTTTTTCTTCGGCAGCAAAATAATTCGTATGAGGATCAAAACGACCTGTGATTGCATTTATATATACTGAAAACCAATCATTACGATCTAAATCTTTTATAAAATTGAAGTACTCATCAAGAGATTTCAAAGAACTCTCTCTTGTTTCTTTCTCTAATACTTCAAAAGTTTTCACTACATACTTAGCGTCATTTTTCTTTTTATCTTCTTCTAATCTTTGTTTGTCAACCAATGAAGAAAGGGTTGACAACTTGATTTGTTTTCTCCATTTATCATTTAACTCGGTAAGATTTTTAGAATATGGTGCTTTTTCATAGTCAACATTGAAACTCTCATCAGTTTCATAATTGAACGGTTTACTAAGCACTGATTTGTAAATTTTAGTGCTCTCGTTCATCCTTTTGATCAAACGATCGTAGGTAAGATTAAAAAAACTTAAATCTTTGTTCAATAATTGATCATCTAACTGCAGTTCAAATTTTGAAAACTCATCAATATCTGATTGCAAGAAAAATCGTTTTGAAGGATCTAATGCTACAATGTAATCCTTGTAAATGCCCTTAGAAAAATTATCATCAATTGTAGCAGGGCTGTAATGTCCTTTCTCAATAACAAAAGTCAATAACTCTAGTAGTAACTTATCTTTTTCAGGATCATTACTTTTTGAGTTTTTGATATTAAATGCAAATAAAGCCATCGAAATACACGCGACAACAATTAATATTTTATAATTTCTTTTCATAAAGTGAAGTATAGTATTCATG